>JBNKHB010000233.1:0-4128 GCA_050290125.1 Robiginitalea sp. | reverse complement strand
AACATTTAAATATGGGGCAGGCTCCGGATCCCAATGCGGGTTTAAGCCAGTTTGAACAGGAATTGCCGCCCTGCCTACGTTTGGAGATCTACGGGGGGGAGCACGACGCGGTCCAGCTCTGCGGCCTGGCATCCCAGGCCGGATGGGAAGTATGCGTAACGGTTGCTGCCGACGAAAAGAAGAGCAAGGATCATTTTTCCGGAGCTGCCGAATTCCGGGCCGTGATCCCCGAGCAATTGGAGGCCGGCGTATTGGACGAGCAAACAGCGGTCTTGCTTATGACACATAGCTATACCAAGGACCTGAAATACTTATTACAACTTGGGAATTCCACCCCCGGATACCTGGGGATCCTCGGGCCCGCAGCACGCCGCGAGCGGTTGATCGGGGATTTTCTGGAACGCAATCCGCAGGCTCCCGACGCTATATTTGAGGTGATCCGGGGTCCGGCGGGTATTGATATAGGGGCGGAGACCCCTCAGGAAATCGCCATTTCCATATTGGCGGAGATCCTATCGGTATTCCGAACCACCGAACCCATGGCGCTACGGGATAAGAAAGGCGCTATCCACGATCTATGAAGCGAAAGATTGCTGCATTGGTACTGGCTGCTGGCGCATCCAGCCGTATGGGCCGGCCCAAAGCGCTATTGCCCTGGGGTGCGAAGACCGTGCTGGAACATTTACTAAGCGAGATCAAAGATTCGGGAATTGACCAGATCACTGTCGTGGCGGGGGGCCATAGCCCGGAGATCATAAAAGTGGTGAGAGGAAGGGCGGAGGTCTGCGTGCATCCGCAATGGGCCCTGGGGATGGGCAGTAGCATACGGAAAGGCGTCTCTTGTGTACTCGGTAAGGCCCAACATCCCGATGCCATCCTAATCCTGCTGGCGGACCAGCCTTTGGTGACTTCCGCCTATTTAAGCCAACTAATGACTAGCTTTGAGGGAAACAAGGAAATCCCGGTTGCCTCAGCCTATGCTGAAGGGCCCGGGGTGCCCGCCTTGTTTCCGTCCACATTTTTTATGCGGCTGAAGGCGCTACCGGACGACAAGGGAGCCCGGTCCTTGCTGAAAGGGGCCTCCGCTCAGACCTTGGATCCGGGCGCTGCAGGACAGGATATGGACACCCCGGAGGCGTATCGCAAGCTGATGGAACAAGCGGGATTGATCTAATATTTAAATAATTATGAAGAAAGCATTGCTTTTGGTGGCGCTGTTAAGCGCAGGATGGTCTGCCCAGGCCCAGGAAATGGGTTTTGAGGAATACAACCCTGAATCAACCCTGGTAGTACCGGAACATCCGGTACGGCGCGCTAAATTCCCCTTTGTGGATATCCACAGCCATCAATTCCGCATGGCCACTCAGGATCTGTCCGAATTGATCGCAGCCATGGATACCCTGAATATGGCCGTAATGGTAAACCTGAGCGGTCGTTCCGGGGAGGATCTGAAGGCAATGATCGCAAATGTCCGCGCAAACTACCCGAACCGTTTTGCTGTATTTGCCAATGTGGACTTTGACAGTGTGGGCAAACCCGGCTGGGGAGAACAGGCGGCCGCCCAATTGCAGGCAGACGTGGAGAACGGGGCGGTGGGCTTAAAGATTTATAAGAGCCTGGGCCTGCGCAACCTGGATGTTGATGGCAACCGCATTGCCGTAGACGATCCCCGACTGGACCCGGTTTGGGCCAAATGTGCGGAATTGAAAATCCCCGTACTGATTCATTCTGCCGACCCCAGATCGTTCTGGGACCCTATGGACTCCCTGAATGAACGCTGGCTGGAACTAAAGCTAAGGCCCCGTCGCAAGCGCGGGGCGACCGATCCGGCGCCATGGCAGCAAATCATAGACGAACAGCACCGGATGTTCCGAAAGCATCCCAACACCACCTTTATCAATGCGCATATGGGTTGGTATGCCAATAACCTGGGTTACTTGTCGCAATTGCTGGATGAGATACCCAATATGAATGTGGGGATCGGGGCGATCATTGCCGAACTCGGCAGGCAGCCCAGGATGGCGCGCGATTTCTTTATCCGCTACCAGGATCGCATCCTCTTTGGGAAAGACGCCTGGAACCCATCGGAATTCCCTACCTATTTCCGGGTATTGGAAACGGATGACGAGTACTTCCCGTATTATAAGAAATACCACGCATTCTGGTCCATGTACGGCCTTGACCTCCCGGACGAGGTGCTGCGTAAGGTATACTACAAAAATGCCCTGAAACTCCTGCCCAGCCTGGATCGATCGCTTTTTCCAGGCGAAGACCAGTAACTTCGGTTTTAGAAGGGCTGTATTCAGAATTGCCGGGATTGTTCCATCCTCTGGCTGCTGATCGGTGTAATGCCGTCCCTGGGACCGTATTTACTCATTTCGGGTGCACTAAAAGCCGGATCCGGTCGTTTTATAGGGTATTAACCCCAAATAATTCCTAATGAAATTCTCGAACCATTTCAGAATTCCCGTACTGCTGGGACTCACCGTGCTGTTTGTGGGCTTGCAGTCGTGCAGTACAGACGCAGACGAACAGGAGATTCCCCAGGAACAACAACTTTCTCAGGCAGAACTCCAGACCATAATGAATACGGATCAGTGGACCGGTGTTGCAGACAGCACGCTGGCAGAATTGTTCCAGAACGGAAACGGTGCTTCCGGTAAGGCCGCCCAGAATGAGTGTTACGAAGCGGTCTACAGCGACACCGGTTATACGGTCACCTTCGGTAATTGCGTGTTGAATGGAACGGAAAATGTTAACGGCACCCTGGTGGTAACCTACGCCACCGGGGAAGGTACCGCTTCGTTTACTGCAACATATGAAGCCTTCTATGTAGGGAATATCGAAGTGAACGGTACCCGGACATTTACCATCCAGGAAGGTCAGGAGCCCAACTCAGTTAGCTTCAGTGTAACCAGCTCCATGAGCGTTACCCTGGCGGATGAAAGCGTGATCACCGAAAACGGCACTAAGACCGTGGAGATCACTTTCGGAGAGACCCTGTCCGACATCACCTTCGCCATCAGCGGGGAGTGGACCGTAGAGATGGACGGCAACACCTATATCGTGGATGTGACCAGCCCGCTCACCGGTAATCTGGGATGTGCCTACCTGGTTAGCGGCATCATGGATCTGAGCAAGAACGGCCTGGGTATTACCGTAGACCTGGGAGACGGCCAGTGCGATAACAAGGCCATGGTGATCTACCCGAACGGCGTGCAGGAAGAATTTATCCTGGAATAAATACACAAACCGAATGCAATAAAAAGGCCCGGGAATCCGGGCCTTTTTTGGTTTTAGGGGGAGGGGAGGGACTAGTACACAAAGTTGCGGTACTCGGTCCAGCGAACCCGTTTGCTGTCCTTAAAGTTGGAGAAGAACGCAAACCTCCTGGATTCGGTCGGGGATTGATTGCTGATACGTTTCATGACTGTTTGTTTTTTGATGATTGATGCTGATTGATGATGATTGCGTGTGGCCTTAGTAGACGTAGTTGCGTGATTCGGACCATCTAACGCGTTTGCTGCCACGGAAATTCGAGAAATAGGAATAACGTCTGGCGTCTGTCGGTGTTACTTTACTCATTACTTTCATGATTGTTATGTTTTTGATTGACAATAATTTTACTTTTCACCCGCAACCCCTGTGCACTCCATCCGAAGCCAAGCTGCATAAACTGCAAACTCGAGATCGATCTGTTCCTTAAGGATGTCATGGCGGTTGTTGTTACGTGATTACATCTATAAGACGAAGGTCGATTTCTTTTGTTACAGTACTATGCATAAAAAGGTACTTTCTTAAACCACTTTTAGCGCGTTAATACCTATAGAATAATAGCCATCTATTTGATATACAATATTTTAAAGGAATTATATCGCGTACGGGTTTTATCAGAATTTTAACACATCGCCAGGTGTCTAGAGGTTTTCCAAGACATTAAGCCGATTAAAAGTTGTATCAAAAACGAACACTTTTGGGGTAGCTGTATACGGTAAGGCTGTTTCCTAAATAGTAGTTTTACCGGTAATGGCTATACTAGGAACACTGATTAAAAATGCCGTCCATGCCGGGGCTCGTCTTCAGGGGGATAGGGACCCGGTAGGGGAGCAGCGTAGGGAATTGACAGAA
>JBNKHB010000232.1:0-4160 GCA_050290125.1 Robiginitalea sp. | reverse complement strand
CAAGATCATGACCCTCCCGGACGACCTGATCGTTTATCCGGCCCACGGAGCGGGCAGTGCCTGTGGCAAGAATATGATGAAGGAGACCGTGGATACACTGGGCAACCAGAAAAAAATGAACTACGCCCTGCGGGCGGACATGACCCGCGAGGAATTCATCGATGAGGTAACGGAAGGCTTGCTGCCCCCGCCGAAGTACTTCCCGCTGAACGTAAAAATGAACAGGGAGGGCTACGAGGATATCGATAAGGTGCTGGAACGCGGCACCCGCGCCCTGGCCCCGGCTGCCTTTGAGGCAGCGGCCAACGAAACCGGGGCCCTGGTCCTGGACGTACGCCATCAGGACGAGTTCGTAAAAGGCCATATCCCCCGTTCCGTATTCATTGGCCTGGACGGGGATTTCGCCCCCTGGGTAGGGGCCCTGATCGCAGATGTGAAGCAACCCATCCTCCTGGTAACCCCGGAAGGCAAGGAAGAGGAAACCGTTACACGGCTCTCCAGGGTGGGCTTTGACAATACGCTGGGGTACCTGGAAGGCGGCTTTGAAGCCTGGAAGGCGGCGGGTATGGAAACGGACGATCTGCGCTCCCTGCCGGCCGCCGAGTTGGAGGCCGAACTCAGCGGCAAGCTGCATAAGGTCTACGATGTGCGCAAAGCCAGCGAATTTGATTCCGAACACCTGGAAGGGGCGCACAATACGCCCCTGGACAATCTGAACGACCACCTGTCTGAATTTCCCACGGAGGAGGACTTCTACCTGCACTGTGCCGGCGGGTACCGATCTACCATCGCGGCTTCTATTCTCAAAAGCAGGGGGATCCATAACCTTACCAATATAGAAGGCGGTTTTAAGGCATTGAGCGAGACCGGGTTGCCCCGGACCGATTACGTATGCCCCACCACCCTGGCCAAAAAATAGAAGGACCGCATCCTTAAGGACAGATGAGCCCGGATTCCTGCGATTCGAGCACGCCCACTTGCCCGGATTTTCGAAATTTGAAATGTTAAGAAAAACTAAAAAGGGTTTCTTATAATCCCGGGCTTGTTTTATAACTTAAGCGGGTAATATCCATTAGATATGTTTAAAGCTTTTGTGGACCGCCTGGGCTGGATGAATATCCTTATGCTGCTGGTGGTCCTTTCGATCATTGTAGTCGCGGAGATCATCTACCTGAAGGGCGATGCCCTGGGAGCGATATTTGTGGGCCTGTGGGCGCCCACTATCCTCGGATTTATGAACTACCTTAAATACAAGGACTAGGCATGGAGCTGGTATTTTATTATTCCCTGTTCGTGGGCGCGATCTTCGTGGTCTGGCTCCTCTATGTCATCCGGCAATTCCACAAGTTGGGTAAGAAGGAGAAGTAGCCGGGATCAGGCCTCTTCGATCCGCCGCACCCGGGCGGGGTGCTTTAAGATGTAGGATTGCAGGATTCGGTCTGTTTCCGGATAATGCGCCTGGGGAACGATCACTGCTTCCAGGTCGGGTACGGCGTCCAGGCGCCGTTCCTCTTCAACAAATCCATAACCGCGGTACGTGCCGTGCTGGATCCAGACTACGGCGCGCTCTTCTTCATTGCGCCCCTGCTCCCCGATAATGAGGTGTTCCCGCTGTGGTTCGGCCGCCCTGAGCGCCTCTTCCACCAATCGGTTATACGCCTCCGGACTTTCTTCCCCCCGGCAAACACCCCCGCATTGCGGAACGCGGAAGTGGCTGCAGCTGCTCACCCCTTCCTGCAGGTGGCAGTACTTGGCGCAGAGGCCGTGTCGGATGCAGAGCTGCTCCAGGAATTCACGTGCCTGGTCGGCCCGGAAAAAGACCCGAAGGGCTTGCTGCCCTTTCCGAAGCCGGTTCACGGCAAGGTGCGCCACCCCCTGGTGGTCGCGGTAGGTGAAGAGCCCGAATGCCGGGCGAACGTTTTTCTGAGCCCGGTTATAACGCGGGAAATGCCGTTTGATGGCGGCCGCCTCCATCAGCAGGGCCAGCAGGTCCGAACCGGACAATTCAAAATCGATCTCCGCCGTTTCCCGGCAGAGGTCCTGCTCCCGCTGCGAAGTATCGTAAAAGTGTCCCAAAACCCGTTTCCTGAGGTCAATGGCCTTGCCCACATAGATGATCTGGCCTTTGGAATCCCTGAAATAATAGATGCCCGGATCAGACGGCAATCGCTCAAAGGAATCGCGCGGCAGGTGCGGGGGCAGGGTGGCTTCCTGCGAGCGTGCGTTCAGGAAGCGCCTGATGGTGCCTTCCCCGTCCGGATGTTTCAGGATTTTTCCCAGCAGCAGGGCGGTGGCCCGGGCGTCCCCGGCGGCCCGGTGCCGGTCGTTTAGTGGAATGTCCAGGGCACTGCAAAGCTTTCCCAGGCTGTAGGAACGCAGGCCCGGGAAGAGTTTTCGCGAGAGCCGTACCGTACAGAGTTTTTTACGGCTAAAGGCCTGCCCGCAGCGTTCAAATTCCCGTTTGACGATCGGGTAGTCGAAGTTTACCGAGTGCGCCACGAATACCCTTCCTTTTGAGAATTCGGCGATTTGCGGCGCCAGGTCTTCGAAAGATGGCGCCCTGCGTACCATGGCGGTGGTGATGCCCGTCAGTCCGGTAATGAATGCCGGGACTTCGCAGCCCGGGTTCACCAGGCTGACAAAGGAATCCCGGATGCCGCCCTCGTCCATATTGAACAAAGCGATCTCCGTGATGCGGTTGCCGGTACTGCCGTTGCCGGTGGTCTCTATGTCTACGACGGTATACATCGGTTGAGGAGGGGAGGGAGAACTAAGGTACGAACATTTCCTCTCAATCGGGTACAGACAGGACCAGCAGCATGCCGCATGCCACAGCTAGAATCAAGAGCTTTTTCATAATTTTCGAGAGGTAAAGGGGGGAGGTTCGGGTCAAAGCTCCGTTATTTCAATCTTTTCTCCGAGGAAAGTTGTGCATGCTGCCTTGCAGTGTGTACAATCGGTATTAAAGGACCGGATTTCATGTCCACATTTGCAGAGAAGGTAATCACATTCAATAAGGCGCTGGCGTTCAAAGATATGCTGCCGCCCGGTATCCGCATCCTGAATCCCTTCCGGGAACATCCGGAGATCAACCGGATTTCCGGGGCATTCTACCGGAAATTCTACAGCGACGACTACCCGCGTACCCTTATCCTGGGGATCAATCCGGGACGTCTGGGTGCCGGGGCCACCGGGATCCCTTTTACCGATACCAAGCGGCTGGCCGAGCCCTGTGGGATCGCGCTGGATGATTTTCAGACTCATGAACCGTCATCGGTCTTCATTTACAAGATGATCGAAGCGTATGGCGGGCCGGAAGCGTTCTATCGGAAGTATTTTATCAACTCGGTCTGCCCGCTGGGATTTGTACGGGAAAACACAAAGGGCAATTGGGTGAACTGCAACTACTACGACCTCCCGGAATTGTTTGAGAGCGTAAGGCCTTTTATGGTCTCCAGCCTCCGTAAATTTCTGGAAATGGGTTGTGCTTCCGATCGCTGTTTTGTGTTGGGCAAGAAGAATGCAGCCTTTCTGGAAATCCTGAACCGCGAAGAAGGATTCTTTGAGGAACTTATCGCTCTGGACCATCCCAGGTATATCGTACAATACCGCTCCCGTTTTATGGATGACTATGTAAGTCGCTACCTGCAGGCATTTTCCCGCCAGGATCTCCGCCTTTGAAAACCATTCGCGCTTTATTTCCCTAACTGCTCCAGGAGTTCCAGCTCCCGTTCCCTTTCCAGGCCCATGCCTTTACCTTCCGGGCCGAGTTCCGCCTGGGAAAATCCTTGTTCCGCGTGCCAGGCCAGGCAATCGGAGAGCGTTTGTTCCAGGGGCGAATGGGTAAACCCTGCAGCCATCGACCTTGCAGGGCTGATCTGCATAAAGGCGTCGTCCGAGAGCGGCGCCCACAGCGGGAAATGTACCCAGGGACGGGCCCCCAGCGCTTCCAGCTCTTCGCGGCTGGACCATACCAGGGCCGAGTCGGATTTCAAATGGCGCGTCGCCCGGGTGAGGAACTCGCGCCAACTCAGGTCCCGCCCCAATGGCCCGACACAGTTATAGGCGCCGCCGAGCCGGTTTTCGGCGGCGTGGATGGCAAAGCGCCCCACGTCCTTCACATCGATGAATTGCAAGGGGTCGCTGCCGTCACCCGGGGC
>JBNKHB010000231.1:0-4171 GCA_050290125.1 Robiginitalea sp. | reverse complement strand
CCTGGTACACCAGGATATAACCATCGCGGATCAGGTAATCGGAAGGATAGCGGTTTACGTCGTAATCGGTATAACCGGAGGCGTTGTAGCAGGTCCGGTTCAGCAGGATGGGATAGCTCCGGCTCTTGTCTTTTGGAGTGTAAACGACCGTGAATAACTCCGCACCGTCCCGCATGGGGATGTGGTATTCCGCCAGGTCGTAGTGTTGTTTCATGTAGAGGGAATCAGCGGGTTGGGCGCTGAGCGTTCCCGCCATGAGCACCAGGCTCCCGAGCAACAGAAAAAAACGGTTCATCGAAGGAGATTTATTACTTCTGAAAGATAGGCAAATGTCCGATTTCCGCAGCATCCGATCAGGCCGTACTCGCTTCGGTGGCCAGTAGCGGCTCAAACGCCCTCAGGGCCTTTTCCACGGAATCCACATGCTCAAACACCCAAATGAGACGCAAGCCGTTGCGCGTTTTTTTCTCCTTGAGGCGGCCGCTGCCGGGATGGGATTGCACATACCTGAGGATCCCCGTAAAAGTGTCGCTTTGATAAAAGGCCGACTGCTGGTCCGCCACGAAATACCCCAGCAATTTCCCTTTCTTGAGGACCAGTTTTTCAAGGCCAAGCCCGGTGGCCAGCCATTTCAGGCGCACCGATTGCAGCAGGGCTTCAGCCGGCTCCGGCAAGGAGCCGAACCGGTCGCGAAGCCGGGATTCAAAGGCTTCCAGTTCCTCTTCGGTCTTCAGCTCGCTCAGTTCCGAATACAAGCTGAGCCGCTCAGAGATGTTATTGATATAGTGGTCCGGGAACAGTAATTCCAGGTCCGTGTCTATCTGCGTTTCCTTTACGAAGGCAGTTGGGGCGACCTTCTCATAGAGTTCCTTGAACTCATTCTCCTTCAATTCCTCAATGGCCTCCGCGAGGATCTTCTGGTAGGTTTCAAACCCGATCTCATTGATAAAGCCGCTCTGTTCCCCGCCCAGCAGGTCGCCGGCGCCCCGGATCTCCAGGTCCTTCATGGCAATGTTGAACCCACTGCCCAATTCGGTATACTGTTCCAGCGCCTGGATGCGTTTGCGGGCTTCCGGGGTCATCACATCGTAGGGGGGCGTGATGAAATAGCAGAACGCCTTTTTGTTGCTCCGGCCCACACGGCCACGCATCTGGTGCAGGTCGCTCAACCCAAAGTTATTGGCGTTGTTTATAAATATGGTATTGGCGTTGGGAACATCCAGGCCGCTTTCGATGATGGTCGTGGACACCAAAACGTCAAAAGCGCCGTTCATGAAGTCCAGCATAAGCCGCTCCAGTTTTTTCCCCTCCATTTGTCCGTGCCCGATCCCGATCTTGGCATCCGGCACCAGGCGTTGGAGCATCCCGGCCACCTCGGCGATGTTCTCAATCCGGTTGTGAACAAAGAAGACCTGCCCGCCGCGCTGGATCTCGTAGCGCACCGCGTCGCGGATGGCGGCCTCCTCAAAGCGGATCACCCGGCTCTCGATCGGGTAGCGGTTCGGCGGGGGCGTATTGATCACGGACAGGTCGCGTGCCGCCATCAGGCTGAATTGCAAGGTCCGCGGGATGGGAGTGGCCGTCAGGGTAAGCACGTCCACATTGGCTTTCAGGTCCTTTAATTTGTCCTTTACCGCCACCCCGAATTTCTGTTCCTCATCCACGATCAGCAGCCCCAGGTCCTTAAAGATCACCTGCTTCCCCACCAACTGGTGCGTGCCGATCACGATGTCCAGCTTGCCGGAGGCCAGGTTCTCCAACAGGGTGCGGCGTTCCTTGGCCGACCGGAACCGGTTCAGGTAATCCACGGTTACGGGAAATTCCTTTAAGCGCTCGCTAAAGGTCCGGAAATGCTGGAAGGCCAGGATGGTGGTGGGGACCAGCACGGCCACCTGTTTCCCGTTATCCACGGCTTTGAAGGCGGCCCGGATCGCCACTTCGGTCTTGCCGAAGCCCACATCCCCGCAAACGAGCCGATCCATGGGGCGTTCGCTTTCCATATCGGCTTTGATGGCATCGGTAGCCGAACTTTGGTCCGGGGTGTCCTCAAAAATGAAGGAAGCCTCCAGCTCCAGCTGCAGGTAACTGTCCGGGGCGTACGCAAAGCCTTTTTTCATCCGGCGTTTGGCATAGAGCTGGATCAGGTCAAAGGCGATCTTCTTAACCCTGGACTTGGTCTTGGCCTTGAGTTTCTTCCAGGCCGCGGAACCCAGTTTATACACCTTGGGTACGGTCCCGTCCTTCCCGTTATACTTGGCGATCTTATGCAGGGAATGGATGCTGACATACAGGATATCCCGGTCTCCGTACATGAGTTTAATGGCTTCCTGCTGCTTTCCCTCCACTTCAATTTTCTGCAGCCCGCCGAACTTCCCGATGCCATGGTCGATATGGGTAACGTAATCCCCTATTTCCAGTTTATTGAGCTCCTTGAGGGTAATGGCCTGCTTTTTCGCATAGCCGTTGCGCAGGTGGAAGCGGTGGTAGCGTTCAAAGATCTGGTGGTCCGTGTAACAGCACAATCCCAGCGCCGTCGATTGGAAGCCCTGATAGAGCGGAAGGACCAGTGCGGTATAGGGCACTTCCTTGCCGATCTCTTCAAAGATGTCACGGAAGCGCTTTACCTGTTGCTCCGAAGAGCAAAAAAGGTAGTTCTCCATCCCGTTGGCATGATTCTCCAACAGGGTGTCGCGCAACAATTCAAAGTGTTTGTTGAACGCGGGCTGCGGCAGTGCCGGCACATTGAATTCGGTCGCTTCTTCTGTACCTTCCGGTCCGGCAGCCCCGAGGGTCACCTGTCGGAAGGCTTCCATCTCCCGTCGGAGATCCGCCCCGCTGAGGAAGAGATCCCGGGGTTGGGCATGGGCGAGCTCCTTGCTCAGGCCTTCAAAAGCCTCTTCGGCCTTGGCGAATAATTTGTCCAGTGTCCGGAATCCGAGTTCCGGCTGTGATACCCAAAGCACGGTTTTCTCAGGGATGTACTGCAGAAAGCTCTGCCGGGCTTCGTGCAGGATCTTGTCGGCCACATTGGGGACCACGGTGATCTTCTTATGGGTCTCGGTTGATAGTTGGGTGGCCACGTCAAAACTCCGGATGCTCTCCACCTCGTCCCCAAAGAATTCAATCCGGTAGGGTTCTTCGTGGGAAAAGGAAAAGACGTCCACAATACCTCCGCGGACGGAGAACTCCCCGGGTTCGGTAACAAAATCCACCCGCTTAAAATGGAATTCGAACAGGCTCTCGTTCAGGAAATCCAACGACAGCTGCTCGCCGATGCGCAATTTAAGGGTGCTGCGCTTCAGCTCGGTACGGGTCACCACTTTTTCGAACAGCGCCTCCGGATAGCTGACGATCAGCGCGGGTTTTTTGCGCGAAGCGATGCGCGAAAGCACCTCGGCCCGGAGCAGCACGTTGGCATTGTCGGTATGTTCAATTTCGTAGGGCCGGCGATAGCTGCCCGGATAGAAAAGCACGTCTTCCCGTCCGAGCAGTTCTTCCAGGTCGTTAAGGATATAGGCGGCCTCTTCCTTATCATTCAGTATCAGGAGATAAGGGGCCTCCCGGTTTTCAAAACTCCCGGCTACAAAGAAGGAAAGGGAGGAGCCGCTCAGGCCATTAAGGCTTGCTTTAGCTCCGGGCAGGGCAATAGCAGCCTGCAGATCTCCCATGGCGGGGACCTGTGCAAACCGTTCCCGGATTCGATCCAACTTCAACGGCAAAATTTTGTGCAAAAATAACTGCCCGGGCCTTCCCGGCCAATTTTAAATGGCGATATCGCATCATATTGCCGGATCAGGGTATCACCGCGTCCAGCGGGACCACCCGCCCGTCCGCCAGGGTAAAGATCCGGTCCCCGGGTTCGGGATCCATGGCATGGGTACCGGTAAATGCCCCGAAAGCGGGGAGGATCAACTGCCGTTCCCTGAGAAAAAAGCAGGGCAGGCGCAGCTGTTGACGGCCTCTTCCCCCCAGGCGTACCGCCGGGTGGATATGGCCGCAGATATTAAAGCCGTCCTCCCGCAGGTCCGGATGGTGGGTAAGGGTAAACGGGCCAGCTTGCAGTTCGGGAACCAGTTGGATGCCCAGGGCTTCGTAGCGCAGCGGTGAAATAATGTCGTGGTTCCCTTCAACGAGCAGCAGCTTTGAGGGGCAGCTTCGGGCCCATGCCTCA
>JBNKHB010000230.1:0-4202 GCA_050290125.1 Robiginitalea sp. | reverse complement strand
AGGCTGAGTTCCGAGGTGATCGTGATGCTGGTGGTGTTGGTGCTGTCCACCTTCTGGAATCTGGTCTACGCCGTTGGTATCGGCCTGGTGATCGCCTCACTCATGTTCATGAAAAAGATCGGGGACCTGACCGCACAACGTTCGGATGTGAAAAGCCTGAATCAGGAAAAAGCCTGGCCGGACGAGACGAGTTTCCCAGAACATCTCAAGGAAGAGGTCTTTATCAAACACATCAAGGGCCCGTTGTTCTTTGGTACCACCAGCGACTTCCAGGTGTTGGCGGAACAGATACCGGATTCGGCCCATGCGGTGATCATCCGCTTGGGGCGAATGCAATACATGGACCAGTCTGGGCTTTACGCCATGGAGGACGTGTTGCAGGAACTCCGCAAAAAGAGGGTTACCCCCCTGCTGGTAAATGTCCTGGACCAGCCCCGGTACATGATGGAGCGAATCGATATCATCCCGGACCTGGTCCCTCCCGAGCACATCTTCGACAGTTTTAAGGCCTGTACCGAATGGGTCCGGAAGAACATTCCGGATTCGCTGAAATCCTGAAAGCAGGAACGTATTGGCCCAAGGGCCGCTTGCGAGAAATGATTACCTTTGTTTCCGCTTTAACCTGCCGGCCCGCCGGCCGTCAAGCAGACCACAGCATGATTGACCAACTCAAAGAGCACCTGGAGGAGGTAAAGGCCTTCCAGGCCGACACAGCCGAAGCCGTGGAGGCGTTCCGGATCAAATACCTGAGCAAAAAAGGGTTGCTCAGTTCTTTTTTTGCGGAACTCAAGAATGTGCCAAAGGAGGAGAAAAAGGAATTTGGCCAGACGGTGAATGCCCTTAAGATCGCAGCCACCGAAAAAGTTGAAGCCTTAAAGCAAGCCCTTCAGGGCAGTGGTGGCGGAACCTTGCAGTTCGGGGACCTTACCCGTCCCGGGGAGCCGCTGCCGGTGGGTTCGCGGCATCCGATCTCCATCGTCAAGAACCGGATCATCGACATCTTTTCCCGTATCGGGTTCACTGTATCCGAAGGCCCGGAAATCGAGGATGACTGGCATAATTTTACAGCCCTGAACCTGCCGGAATACCACCCGGCCAGGGATATGCAGGATACCTTTTTTATCCAGACCGATCCGGACATCCTGCTGCGAACCCATACCAGTTCCGTGCAGGTCCGTTATATGGAACAGAACAAGCCTCCGATCCGGACGATCTCTCCGGGGCGGGTATACCGCAACGAGGCCATTTCCGCGCGCTCGCACTGCTTCTTCCACCAGGTAGAGGGACTCTACATTGACAAAGGGGTATCATTTGCAGACCTGAAACAAACCCTGCAATACTTTACCACCGCCCTTTTCGGCAAATCGGAGATCCGGCTGAGGCCTTCGTATTTTCCCTTCACCGAACCCAGCGCGGAGGTGGATGTTTACTGGGGGCTGGAAACCGAAACGGATTACCGCATGACCAAGGGCACGGGATGGCTGGAGATCATGGGTTGCGGGATGGTGGATCCGAATGTGCTGGATAATTGCGGTATCGATTCCAAGGAGTACTCCGGATTTGCCTTTGGCATGGGGATCGACCGGATTGCGCTGTTGCTCTACCAGATCCCGGACATCCGGTTGCTGAGCGAAAACGACGTCCGCTTCCTGCGGCAGTTCAAAAGCGAGGGTTGATCAGCGCAAGGGGTAGCCTTTGGCTGCCCACCACGGGCGGACTTCGATCACCAGGCGCCCGGACTGCACGGCCGGATCCATATTGGCCAGGCTGTCGGCCATTTCCAGGGTAGGTACGTTATAGATTGTGACCCCACGTATTTCCCCTTCATCCCCGAACGGGCCGGAAATATCTGCAAACCCTTCTTCATACATCCGGGCCAGGTGGGCCAGGTGCAATTGCTGGATGCTGTCCGCCTCTGCCTGATCCCTGGAACGTATCGGACCGCTTTTGAGGAATGCCATAAAATACTGTTGCATCAGGATGGTATCCCCGCTCTCTTCATCCACAAAATCAAAGACCTGATACCCCTCGCCTACCAGGCGCTCTTTCAGCTGGGCTGCAGAAGGCGAAACAGTTTCGGCCGCGGCAGTGTGCATTTGGGGTTCGGCAGCAGCCGGAGTTTGCCGGCCACAGGCACCCAATAGCAGCAGGGCAGCCAGTAAAGCGATTTGTGGTCTTAATCGTTCCATCGGGTATAGGGTTTTTTGCTCAATTGAGAATTGTAATACTCCGGCAGGCCCGTAACTTCCCGGCCCAGCCAATCGGGCCGTTCAAAGGCTTCGTCTGAGGACTTCAATTCGATCTCGGCCAGTACCAGGCCGCTATTGGCCCCGCCGAATTCGTCTACTTCAAACACATGGCCTCCGAAGGGCACCTCATACCGGACTTTCCTGATGGGCTCCGGCAGACACAGGCTCAATAAGGCTTCCGCGTCCGCGGCAGGGATTTCATACTCCCACTCACTGCGGGTGGTCCCCCCATCGGTAGTACGGCCTTTCACGGTGATCCAACCCAGATCGCCCATCCTCCGGATACGGACGGTCCGTTCCGGATTCCGGCTGAGGAACCCCTGAACCATTTCCATCCGGCGGTGCGCCTGCTCCCGGTACGCGGTCGACGTCACCAGGAATTTCCTCTCGATCTCAGTCATGTCCGTATGGGCTTGCCGTTTGCCGGCCGGCAATAAATATACCTTAATTTTGAGTATGTCCCCGCCGGCACCCATCCGTAAGATCATCCATGTGGATATGGACGCTTTCTTTGCATCCGTTGAACAGATGGACCAGCCCGAACTCCAGGGCAAACCGGTTGCCGTGGGAGGGGGTTCGAAACGGGGAGTCGTGGCGGCCGCCAGTTATGAAGCCAGGAAATTCGGGGTCCGATCCGCTATGAGCGGCGCCCTGGCCCGTCAAAAATGCCCGGAACTAATCTTTGTCAAACCCAGGTTTGACCGGTATCGGGAGATTTCCCTTCAGATCCGAAGCATCTTCCTCGAATACACCGATCTGGTGGAGCCGCTCTCCCTGGACGAGGCGTACCTTGACGTTACCGATAATTTAAAAGGCCCGCCTTCGGCTACCCTGATCGCCCGGGAGATCCGCAGGCGTATCCTGAAGGATACAGGCTTAACCGCTTCTGCCGGTATTTCCATCAACAAGTTTATCGCCAAGGTAGCCAGCGATATCAATAAACCGAACGGACAGAAAACGGTGCCCCCGGAGGAGGTGGAGGCCTTCCTTTCCGGCCTGGATATCCGGAAGTTCTACGGTGTGGGCAAGGTGACCGCAGAGAAGATGTACCAACTGGGCATTTTTACGGGAGCCGACCTGCGCGACAAGACCTCGGAATTCCTCACCGGGCACTTCGGAAAAAGTGGTGCGCATTATTACCAAGTGGTCCGGGGCATCCACGAAAGCCCGGTCCAGCCTTCCCGGATTGCCAAATCCGTCGGAACCGAACGCACTTTTTCGGAGAACCTGAGCAGCGAGGTGTTCATGCTGGAAAAACTCAAGGGGATCGCCGGGGAGTTGGAAAAACGGCTGCAACCCAAGGGAAGGGCGGGTAAAACGGTAACGCTTAAGATCCGATACAGTGACTTCAGCCTGCAAACGCGCAGCCGCACCTTACCCGATTTCGTGTCCCAAAGCGCCCCCATCTATGACATTGTAAAGGACTTGCTCTACCAGCAGCCCCTGCAGAATTCCGTACGGCTCCTCGGCATCTCGCTTTCCAACCTCAATACGGAAAAAACAGAGACCGAACCCCAGGATTCGGTCTCTGTACAATTGCGCTTTGAGTTCTAAAGACTCAATAAGGCAATGGTTATATGCGGCACCTTCCTTATGCTGTTTGCAACTCCAGCGGCTGGGCCTCCGGGAAATCCACCGGGATCTGAGTGGCCCGATGCAGATAGTTGCTGATGGTCTTATCGCCTACTAAAACGATGGTGTCCACCAGGTTTTCCTCGGTCCAACCTTCGTTGAAAAAGGCTTCCAGCAGTTCCTGATCGGCGGCGCCGCGGTTTTGGACCAGGTTCCGGGACAAGGCGGCAAGGGCATTCAAACGGGCGTCAAAGGAAGCCTTGCCTGCGCGAAGCTCCAGGGTTTCCGCTTCGGTAAAGCCGTTCATTTTGCCAATGGCCGTATGCGCCGCCAGGCAGTAGCGGCATTCGTTCACCTGGCTTACCGCCAGGTTAACCACCT
>JBNKHB010000229.1:0-4203 GCA_050290125.1 Robiginitalea sp. | reverse complement strand
GCTTATGTTGCTGCTCTTTGTCCCCATCGGCATCATGCTGAACCTGGCCGAGCAGATCGGGAAGATGATCGACAACGAGGCCCCGCTGTCCGAGATCCTGCTCTATTACGGGAATTTCACCATCTATATTGGGAGTTTGCTCTTCCCCATCTTCCTGTTTTTATCCATCATCTTTTTTACCTCCAAACTGGCCAACAATACAGAGATCGTGGCTATCCTGAGCTCGGGTGTCTCCTTTGGCCGCTTTCTGAGGCCGTACTGGGTAGGGGCGGGGATCATTGCGGTGCTCATGTTCTTCATGGGCATGTTCATCGTACCTTCCGCCAGCAAGGGCTACAACGAATTTAAATTCAAGTACCTCAAAAAAGGCCGGCAGGACCGGGTGACCAGCAATATCTTTAACCAGTTGGGCGACGGGGACTACATCTATGTGAGCAGTTTTGACCCCGCCCGGCAGATCGGTTATAATTTCACCTATGAACATTTTGGGGAGGACGGGGAACTGGAATACAAGATCACGGCTGCCAATATCCGTTGGTTGCCCAACGACAGCATTTACCGGCTCACCAGTTATTCGCGCCGCAATTTGCACGGTCCGGTGGAGCTGGTGCAGACCCGCCGACGGGTGGACACCCTGTTCTCATTTCAGATAGACGACCTTACGCCGGTCTCCTACATTGCCGAGACCAAGAACCTCTTTGAACTGAACCAGTTTATAAGCGACCAGCGCCGCAAAGGGGCCTCTAACGTGAACACCTATGTGCTGGTAAAATACCGGCGCTGGGCCCTGCCCGTAACTGCTTTTGTCCTTACGATCATCGGTGTGGCGGTCTCTTCCATGAAACGCCGCGGCGGAATGGGAGTAAACCTGGCATTCGGCATTGGGGTAGCCTTCATCTACATCTTTATGGACAAGGTTTTCGGAACCCTGGCGGAACAGTCGGGCTTTTCGCCGCTGCTGGCCGTAGTGATTCCGAATATCCTCTTCGGCGTGCTGGGTATTTATCTCCTGCAGCGGGCCAAACGCTGATCCCCAGGCCTTCCCGAATTATAAACAAGGTCTGCGGCCGTTTGCGAATATCTCCTATCTTTGCCGCGCACAGCACAAAAAAACCTCCCATGGAATACCTGGATTTTGAACTTCCTATTAAAGAACTGGAAGAGCAGTTGGAAAAATGCCAGCTGATCGGCGAGGAAAGCGACGTAGACGTCAGCGAAACCTGCAAGCAGATCGAAAAAAAGCTGGCGGAAACCCGCAAGGAGATCTTTAAGAACCTTACCGCCTGGCAACGGGTGCAGCTCTCCCGCCACCCCAACCGGCCCTACACCATGGATTACGTCCGGGCCATTTGCGGGGATACGTTCCTGGAACTTCACGGAGACCGCACCGTGCGGGACGATAAAGCGATGATTGGCGGCCTGGGTAAGATCGGCGACCAGAGTTTTATGTTTATCGGACAGCAGAAAGGGTACAATACCAAGACGCGACAGTACCGGAATTTCGGGATGGCCAATCCCGAAGGGTATCGCAAGGCCCTCCGGCTCATGAAGTCGGCGGAGAAGTTCGGGATCCCCGTGGTCTCCTTTATCGACACCCCTGGGGCCTATCCCGGCATTGAAGCCGAGGAACGCGGCCAGGGCGAGGCCATTGCCCGGAACATCCTGGAGATGACGCGGCTTAAGGTGCCGATCATCGTGGTGATCATAGGCGAAGGTGCTTCGGGGGGAGCCCTGGGCATCGGCGTGGGCGACCGCGTGCTGATGCTGGAGAATACCTGGTACTCGGTAATCTCACCTGAGTCCTGTTCCTCCATACTTTGGCGCAGCTGGGATTATAAAGAGCAGGCGGCGGAAGCGCTCAAGCTGACGGCTGCCGATATGAAGAAGTTAAAACTCATCGACGAGATCGTGAAGGAACCTGCGGGCGGGGCGCACAGCGATCGCGAAAAGGCCTTTGAGATCGTCCGGAACAAAATTGTAAAAAACCATCAGGAACTGGAAAAGTTATCACCAACCGAACTGGTCAAAAACCGGATGGATAAATACAGCAACATGGGGGTATTCAACGGTTGATGCCTACCACTCTGCACAATACGGGAAATCCGGAACTTTGAGTTCCGGATTTTTTTCATTATCAACAGAAAGTGCTAACTTATCAACAGGGTAAATGTTGACAGGCGGTGGAAATCGGGAACTATCCGTCTCTGTTAACTCTGGGTTAATTGTATACTTTTACGGCCATGGAAAAATCGAGCCCTCTTCTCGGACATAGAATCGGCAAAGCCGCGATCGTACCTCTCGAGAAAGGAAAAATACCTCCACAATCTGTTGATTTAGAGGAAGTTGTGCTCGGAGCTATGATGATCGACAAAAAGGGTGTGGACGAAGTGATCGACATTCTACACCCGGATGTCTTCTACAAGGAGGCGCATCGCTACATCTACGAGGCCATCTTCAAATTGTTCGAATCCTCCGAACCGGTGGATTTATTAACCGTTTCGGCCCAATTAAAGCAGGACGAACGGCTGGAACAGGCGGGAGGCGATTTTTACCTGATCAAACTCACGCAAAAAGTGGCCTCCTCGGCCCATATCGAGTTCCACGCCCGCATCATTCTCCAGAAATATATTCAGCGTCAACTGATTAAGATTTCCAACGAGATCATAGAAGAGGCCTACGACGATGCCACGGATGTTTTTGATCTCCTGGACAACGCGGAAGCCAAACTGTACGACGTGACCCAGGGAAACCTGAAACGCTCTGCGGAAACCGCACAGAACCTGGTGATCCAGGCCAAGAAAAAAATTGAGGAGATTTCCAACAAGGAGGGCCTCAGCGGGATCCCCTCGGGTTTTGAGAAGGTAGATTCGCTGACCTCCGGGTGGCAGCCGAGCGATCTGGTGATCATTGCCGCACGACCGGGGATGGGTAAAACTGCGCTCACGCTCTCCATGGCGCGGAACATTGCGGTGAATTCCAACATCCCGGTAGCGTTCTTCTCCCTGGAAATGTCTTCCGTCCAGCTTATCACCCGTCTGATTTCTTCGGAAACCGGCTTGTCCAGCGAGAAACTCAGGACAGGCCGCCTGGAGAAACACGAATGGGAGCAGCTCAACGTTAAGGTGAAGACCCTGGAGAAGGCCCCGCTCTTCATTGACGATACGCCTTCCCTTTCCATCTTCGATTTACGTGCCAAGGCGAGGCGCCTGGCCTCCCAGCATAAGATCCGGCTGATCATCATCGATTATCTGCAGCTGATGACCTCAGGTGCCAGCCAGAAGCATGGGAACCGGGAACAGGAGATCTCAACCATTTCCAGGAACCTCAAGGCGCTGGCCAAGGAACTCAACGTCCCGGTGATCGCACTGTCCCAGCTATCCAGGGCCGTGGAAACCCGGGGTGGCAGCAAACGCCCCATCCTGTCGGACCTGAGGGAGTCCGGAGCCATTGAACAGGATGCGGATATCGTCTCCTTTATCTACCGCCCGGAATACTACAAAATAGATGAATGGGACGACGAGGAACGCACGCCCACCCAGGGGCAGGCCGAGTTCATTGTGGCCAAGCACCGGAACGGCGGCCTTGATAATATTCGGTTAAAGTTCATTGCCCAACTCGGTAAATTCGATAACTTGGATGACTTTGATTCTCCATTCGAGTTTCAATCCAAGATGAATGCCGAGGGTGAGAACCCGTTCCAGACAAAGAACTTACCGAGTGCGGATCAGGCATTCGGAAGTGCCATGAACGAGCATCCCGAGGCCGATCCGGATGACGATGACGTACCTTTCTGATGTAATTTCAAGAGTTACCGGCGCCCGCACGCGCCGTTTTACCTTTCTCTTCCTTTTCTTTTTAGCGGCTTTCGCAGGCAGGGCCTCCATGCTCCTCATCCCCATGGATGCGGATCGCCAGGAAAACCACTTGAAAGCCTACGGCATTACCTATTGGGTGTTGACCAAACAGCAAAAAGTACACTGGTTGCTCAATTACCGGGGCGGATCCTTTCTATTGCCGGACGGGGAACCGATCCGTAATGAATGCAAGATCCGGGGCGTTTCCTTTGAGGTGCTCAGCGATGCCGAAGCGCAGCAGATCCTGGACGGCATCTCCAGCCCTTCCCAAAACCAGGAAGCGGTAATCCTGGAGAAAGCTCCGCGCATTGCGGTGTATTCGCCAAAAGACAACCAGCCATGGGACGAT
>JBNKHB010000228.1:0-4230 GCA_050290125.1 Robiginitalea sp. | reverse complement strand
GCAAGGCCAACAGCGCTTATGCGGTCGGCAAGGGCGTTTTACAGGCAGAGGCAGGGCTTTTCTTCGAACAGCAAGACCACACTATACTGAATACCGAATCAGGGATCTACGGGCTGGACGTGGCCCTCAGGTATGGTTTGTTGCTGGAACCCCTGGAGCTCATTTGGGAAGGCATTTACCAACAACAGGATATCACCTTTACCTCCCTGGGCAGTGATGCCAAATACAATGACTTTTACCGCAACCGGGTGGGGTTGAAATACCTGATCTACGACCGCTACAAGGACCCGGAACGCAATAAGCCGAATATCAGAAGCTGGCGGGCCAACAATGTTTTTCAGTGGAAGAACCTGATACCCTCCGTAGCTGTATATGCAGGCGCCAATTTTGTGCTGGGTGACAATCCCTTCTATCCGGATGAACCCACCGTATCGCCGCGGGCCATGGTAGCCACGCAGAGCAGGCTGAGCCCGCGTTTCGTCCTGGTGACCAATATCGCTTACGACCGGATTGGCACGGACTTTCCGGAGTTGAGCTATCTCATATCCGTATCCCACGCTTTCAGGAACCCGAAATGGAGCGTTTTTCTCGAAAACCAGGGGATCCAGAGCGACCGTTACTCAGACGTCTTGTTGCGCAGCGGTGTGGCCTATTTGTTCAATGAGAATTTCCAGGCCGACGTTAACCTGGGCGCTGGTTTCAAGAATACGCCCAGCCGGATCTTTATCGCCAGCGGGATATCCTACCGCATGGATTTCCACAAGGACAAGCTGATCCCCATCGACGAGCAGGACCCGATTACCCGCAATGCCATGCGACAAAGCGGTCGCAAACTCTCCAAAGAGGAGCGTCGCAGCCAGAAACGTGCCGAACGCCGCAACAAGAAGCGGCAGAAGAAAGAAGGCTCGCAGGACGACTTTGAGTTTTAGCAGCCCCTGCAATTTTAAAGTTACGAAGCTTCCGGGGTTCCCTAAAGTTTCCTAATATTGGAGCCTTATAGCGCTCTGAGAATGATTCGAATTGAAGAGGCCCGTTCGCGCAAAGCCATGCGGGATTTTGTGGGTTTTCCATTTAAGCTTTACAAGGATTCGCCCAACTGGGTCCCTCCCCTCATCCGGGATGAACTGGGAGCATTCAACCCCGATGTCAACCCGATCTTTGAGCAGGCGGAGGCGCGGTATTTCCTGGCCTACAGGGATAAGCGCATAGTCGGTCGTGTGGCGGCCATCGTCAACTGGACGGAAGTCCGGGAGCTCGGATTGCCGAAGATGCGGTTCGGCTGGTTTGATTTTGAGGACGACCCGGAGGTTTCCCGGGCGCTGCTGGATACGGTAGCCCGTATTGGGCGCGACCACGGCCTGGAATTTATGGAAGGCCCCATGGGGTTCTCCAATCTGGATAAGGTGGGCGTGCTTACGGAGGGTTTCGATTCCCTGGGCTCCATGGTTACCTGGTACAATTACCCGTATTACAAGGACCACCTAAGCAGCCTGGGCTTTGAGAAGGAAAAGGAATACCTGGAGAGCACCTTCCCGGTGGCCAATGCGGATCCGGCGCTTTTTGTACGGACCCAGGCATTGATCCGCAGGCGCTTTGGGCTCAGACCCCTCAATTTCAAGAAGACTTCGGAGATCATGCCCTGGGTAGACCAGATGTTCGACCTCTTTAACGAGACTTATGCGCGCCTGGCTTCCCACGTTCCCATTTCAGAAGCCCAGAAGGAGTATTTCAAAAAGAAATACATCTCCTTTATCAATCCGGAATACATCAAGTTTATTGTGGATGCCGAAGACAAGATGATCGCATTCGCCATCGTGATGCCGTCCTTTTCAGAAGCCCTCAAAAAAGCAAACGGCCGGCTGTTCCCCTTCGGCTTGTTTCATTTGCTGCGGGCCCGTAAGCACAATAAAGATGCTGTGTTTTATTTGATATGGATCCTTCCCGAATTCCAGAATAAGGGGCTCACCGCCATTATTTTTAACGAATACTACGAAGTATTTAAGGCAAAAGGGATCAAGACCTGCTATCGCACGCCGGAATTGGCCGAGAACAAGGCGATCCAGCAAATGTGGAAACACTTCGACCCCCGCGTATATAAACAGCGGGCCACCTTCAAAAAATCGCTTTAGGAATTATTCGCCCATCGCGGCGGCAACTGCGGCCGAAAGGCGCTTGTAGGTTCCGTTTTGCAGCCGCTCCCGGATGGCCGAAAAGGCGTCCAGGGTTTCGTCGATATCCTCGCGGGTATGCGTCGCCGTCGGGATCATCCTGAGCAGGATCAACCCCTTCGGGATCACCGGGTACACCACAATAGAGCAGAAAATGCCATAATTCTCACGCAGGTCCTTCACCAGCGCCATCGCTTCCGGGATGCTCCCGTTCAGATAGACCGGGGTAACGCAGCTGGAGGTCGTCCCGATATCAAATCCGCGTTCTTTCAGGCCGTTTTGCAGCGCATTCACATTCTCCCAGAGCTTCTCCTTGAGCTCGGGCATGGTCCGCAGCATCTCCAGACGCTTGAGCGCCCCTTTCACATAGATCATGGGAAGGGATTTTGCGAACATCTGGGAGCGCAGGTTGTATTTCAGGTAATCGATAATTTCCTTGTCGGCCGCCAGAAAGGCTCCGATACCGGCCATGGACTTGGCAAAGGTGGCAAAGTATACGTCGATGTCGTCCTGAACGCCCTGCTCCTCTCCTGCCCCGGCACCGGTCTTCCCGAGGGTTCCGAAGCCATGGGCGTCATCCACCAGCAGGCGGAAAGAGTATTTCTTTTTTAGGGCGGCAATCTCTTTGAGTTTTCCCTGTTCGCCGCGCATGCCGAAAACACCTTCGGAAATCACCAGGATCCCGCCCCCGGTCTGATCGGCCAGTTTGGTTGCCCGTTCCAGGTTCTTTTCCAGGGATTCGATATCGTTGTGCTTAAAGGTAAAGCGTTTGCCCACGTGCAGGCGGACCCCGTCTATGATACAGGCGTGTGAGTCCACATCATATACAATGATATCGTCTTTGGAAACCAGCGCATCAATGGCGGACATAATGCCCTGATACCCGAAGTTGAGCAGGTACGCTGCTTCCTTATGCACGAACGCTGCAAGCTCCCGCTCCAGCTGCTCGTGATAGTCCGTATGCCCGCTCATCATCCGGGCCCCCATGGGGTACGCCGCACCGTGCTCCAATGCTGCCTGCCCGTCTACTTCCTTGATCTCCGGGCGGTTGGCAAGCCCCAGATAGTCATTGATACTCCAGGTGATCACTTCCTTTCCCTGGAACTTCATGCGGTTGGAAATTGGCCCTTCCAGTTTCGGGAAAACAAAGTATCCCTCCGCCTGGGATGCCCATTTTCCCAACGGCCCTTTATTTTCAATAATTCTGTCGAATAAATCTCTCATTAGGCGTAGCTTGGTTGTCGGAATAATCCCAAATGAGCCGATCGCAAATCGATTCGGCCCACGGGGTTTTCATCCGAGGCAAAAGTACAGATTTTTAAAGAGGAATCATAACGGATGTGCCCCGGAGTTTTCCACAGGCTACCACCGATGTAGTTCGTAAGGAGACTGCCTATTTGATGAACTGGACCTGCTGTTCGTGCGGGATCGTCTTGCTGTCATAAAAGCCCTGATCCTCCATCCACTTGTCGCTGTAGATCTTGCTCATATAACGCGATCCGTGGTCCGGGAAGATCACTACTACCCGGCTGTCAGGAGTGAATTCACCCGCCTGCTGCAGTTGGGAGATCGCCTGCATGGCGGCACCGCTGGTGTAACCACAGAAAATACCCTCGGTATGGCAGAGCTGACGGGCCATATGGGCGCTGTCCTCATCCGAAACCTTCTCAAAGTGGTCGATCACATCAAAGTCCGTAGCATCGGGGATCAGGTTTTTGCCCAGGCCCTCAATGCGATACGGATAGATCTCATTGGTGTCGAACTCCCCGGTTTGGTGATACTTCTTCAGGACAGAGCCAAAAGCGTCCACGCCCAGGATGCGGATATCCGGATTTTGTTCTTTCAGGTAACGGGCGGTGCCGGAGATCGTTCCCCCGGTTCCGCTGCATGCTACCAGGTGCGTAATCTGGCCACCGGTTTGTTCCCAGATCTCCGGGCCGGTAGTGTGGTAATGGGCCCAGATATTGAATTCGTTGAAATACTGATTGATATAGATCGATCCCTTGGTCTCTTCGTGCAGCCTCCGGGCTACCTGGTAATACGAACGCGGATCGTCGGCAGC
>JBNKHB010000227.1:0-4246 GCA_050290125.1 Robiginitalea sp. | reverse complement strand
CGGACCCTGTTGTAGCTGTTTATATAATTGCCAGAATATCGCTTTCGCGCATCATCAGGTAATCCGAACCATCCAGCTTAAGCTCGGTCCCGGAATACTTGCCGTATAAAACGGTGTCGCCCACCTTTACGGTCATTTTCTCATCTTTGGTACCGGGGCCGACCGCCACAACTTTTCCTTTCTGCGGCTTTTCCTTGGCTGTATCCGGGATGATAAGGCCGGATGCCGTTTTGGTTTCGGCTGCCATGGGTTCCACGAGTACCCGGTCCGCCAATGGTTTGATGTTTACTTTAGCCATATTGATCGATTTATTTGATTTAAGGTTTCGCCCATTCTACGGGCAGAAATTATGCCACGGGCACAAAACTGACACTTTGTTGAAACAAAAATGCCAGCTTGTCAGAAGAGCTGGCATGAATGGGTTCGTTAAAGGTTTTTACTGAAGCGTGTCCAGGGCGTTGGCAGGCTGCTCGGCAGGTGCCTGCTCAGGGATTTCATCCAGGCTGGACTCCGGAACGGCTTCTATCCCACCGTCCTGGAGCAGTTTGGATTCGGACTCCTGGAAATTGCTTTTCAGGGTTACGTTGGAAAGCAGGATCAGCACGATCAGGATGGTGGCCAGGGTCCAGGTGCTCTTGTCCAGAAAATCCCCGGTCTTTTTTACCCCGCCCACAATCTGCGTTCCACCGCCGCCGAAAGAGGAGGACAATCCACCTCCCTTGGGGTTTTGAACCATCACTACCAGCATGAGGAGCAGGCAGACTACAATGATCAAAATCAGGAATATAGTAAAGGTACTCATGTCTTATTTTTTAGCCTCGCGGAGGTTCTCCACCGCCTTAATTTGGTCTGCAAAGAAACCACTTTTTTCCGGATATTTCAAACTTAAGATCCGGTAGGCCTGGATGGCTTTTTTGTACTTCCCCTGCTCCAGATAAACGCGGGCCAGCGTCTCGGTCATCAGCTCATTTTTATCGAGTTTGACCGACTCCTTTATATCCACCTTCGTTTCCGGATCCGCCTGGGGGACGATCTTCGGGTTGTCCGCGATAAAGCGGTCGATCAGTTCGAATTTCTTTTGACGCTCCAGGTCTTCGGAGCTCCCCGTTTCCTCCGGTCTGGCCTCAGGCTCCGGCCCGGATTCCGGGGAACCTTTCTTGCCGAAGCTGGTGATTTGCAGCCATTCCGAAAAGGAGTAGCGCTCACCCTTCTCAAAATTCAGGGGCCTGCCCATCTGCAGGGACTCCCTGGCCTGTTTGCGCCCGGCTTCCAGTTCCCGGTCCACTTCCGGATCCACGGAACGAAACAATCTGGGGTCCAGGATCCGGTCTGCTTCTTCCGCCGAACGGGGCAGCGGGCTGTCGGCCTGCTGCTCGATCATGTCGGAATCCTTTGCCGGGCCCGGGTCCACTTCCTCGGAAACGATCTCCTGCTGGGAGAGGTCCGCCTTTCCTGAGATGGTATCCGCGATGCTGTTCTGCAAAAACTCCTCCGAGGTGATAAAATCAAAGAGTACTTCCCGGTCGGCGGTGCAGGCGGCCGTAACCTTCAGGGCCTGGTTGTATTTATAGCTGTTCAGGTTCCGCAAACCTTTTAAATGCAGGGCCCGTGCGGCCTGGAACCAGGGATAGGCATCCAGGACCTCCTCCAGCTGCCGCGTCTGCAGCGGACTGCTGAGCGTTTGGGGTTCCTGCAAGAGGCTTGTAAAATCTGATACCTTCATAAGCTTACCAATCGGCCAGGGCCCGGGTAAAAATGTCCTGGTTAATGCGTTCGAATATGGCCTGGTGGGCCTCGTCCTGCACAGCGGTTAGCTGTGAGGTGGCGGGGTAGTCGAAAAAGAAGGAAAACCGCTGCTCAAAGTCAACATCGTCCTTGGTCCGGTTGTAGAAGCGGACGTTCACGGTCATCGTCAGGCGGTTCTGCGCCGCGCGCTGCTCCGCGGTGGCCGACATGGGCTGTACCCGGTACTCAACGATCTCGCCTTCAAAGAGCAGGTCGCCGTTGGAGGTTACCAGGTCCAGGCTGGTCTGGTTCAGGAGCAGGTCCTGCAGGGAGAGCGTGTAATCCCGGTCAAGCCCCGGATGAAAGACGGAACCCGGACTTTGGGAGGCGTAATTCTGGAAATAGCTCACCTGAAAGGTCTGGGCCGTTCCCACATCTCCGCCGGTAAAATTGTACGCGCCGCAGCTGCTCAGCAGCAGGAAAACGACCGCAACAAGGCTTGTCAACTTCCTGCTCATCCTACAGATCGTATTGCTTGATTTTCCGGTAAAGGGTCCGTTCGGAAATCCCGAGTTCCGAGGCGGCCGCCTTCCGTTTACCTTTATTCCGCTCCAGTGCCTTTGCGATCAGCTCCACTTCCTTTTCCTGTAAAGATAGCGTTTCTTCCTCCTCGATCTCCTCGGCAAAATGATACTTGTCTTCCGCAGGCGCCATCTCCGGGCGGGCGGGCTGGGCGGTCACCGCTGCCGGAAGAACAGCCACAGCGGTCTCGTGGTCCATGTCCCCGCTTTCGTCCCCGTAAATCTTGCGGATCAGCTGTTCATTCTCTTCCTGCACTTTCTCCGTGCTTTCGTGTTTGAGCAATTCCAGGGTGAGTTGCTTCAGGTCGTTCAGGTCCGACTTCATGTCAAAGAGCACCTTATAGAGGATCTCCCGCTCGTTGCTGAAATCCCCGTCTCGTCGTTTTTGCTCCACTACGGCCGGCAGGTTGTTCCCTCCTGCGTCCGGCAGGTACGAGCGGAGGGTGGCGGCGGAAACGGACCGGTCTTTCTCCAGCACGGAGAGTTGCTCCGCGATGTTGCGGAGCTGCCGGATATTCCCGGGCCAGCGGAAATGCTCGAGCAATCCCACCGCATCGTCTTCCAACCGGATGGTGGGCATTTTATATTTCTGTCCGAAATCGGAGGCGAATTTGCGGAACAGCAGGTGAATGTCCCCCTGGCGTTCCCTTAGTGCCGGGATGTGGATCTCTACCGTGCTCAGCCGGTAGAAGAGATCTTCCCGGAACCTGCCTTTGGAGATGGCCTCCCGCAAGTTTATATTGGTGGCCGCAACAATGCGCACATTGGTCTTCTGCACCTTGGAGGAACCCACCTTCAGGAACTCGCCGTTCTCCAGGATCCGCAGCAACCTTACCTGGGTGGTCAGCGGCAACTCGCCCACTTCATCCAGGAAAATGGTGCCGCCGTCCGCAACCTCAAAGTAGCCGCTCCGGGTTTGAGTGGCGCCGGTAAAGGCGCCCTTTTCATGCCCGAAAAGCTCGCTGTCTATCGTTCCTTCTGGAATGGCCCCGCAGTTCACAGCGATGTATTTGGCATGTTTTCGATGGGACAGGGCGTGAATGATCTTGGGGATGGCTTCTTTCCCCACGCCGCTTTCGCCGGTTACCAACACGGAAATATCGGTGGGGGCCACCTGTGCCGCTTTCTCCAGGGCGCGGTTCAGTTTCACATCGTTGCCAATGAGCTCAAATCGCTGCTTTATGGCCTGTACGTTCTCCATGGTCATCTATTGGTCCGAATAGCCCGTTGCCGTGCCCAGCAGGGTGGCCGAGGTACAATCCTCGATCCGGACGTTCACAAATTCTCCCTTGCGGTAGTGTTCTTTGGGGAATACCACCACCGTATTCTGGGTATTTCGGCCCATCCAATGCGCATCCGAACGCCTGGAAGGCCCTTCTATTAACACTTCTTCTGTGCGGCCCAGGTGTTCCCGGTTCCGCTGCAGGCTGTGCGCTTGCTGGCGATCGATGATCTCGCGCAGGCGCCGCTTCTTGACCGCCTCGGGCACATCGTCCGCCAGCTTCCGGGCAGCCAGGGTCCCGGGCCTTTCCGAATAGGCGAACATAAAGCCAAAGTCGTAGCGGACGTAGTCCATGAGCGACAGGGTTTGCTGGTGGTCCTCCTCGGTTTCGCCCGGGAAACCGGCGATCATATCATGGCTGATCCCGCAATCCGGGATCAGCTTCCGGATGGCGTCGATCAGTTCAAAGTACTCCGCACGGGTGTGCAGGCGGTTCATGGCCTGCAGCATCCGGTCGCTGCCGCTTTGGACCGGAAGGTGGATGTAGTTGCAGATATTGGAGTGGCGGGCCATGGCCTCGATCACTTCCAGGGTCATGTCCTGGGGATTGGAGGTGGAAAAGCGGATGCGCATGCCGGGTTGCGCCCGGGCTACGCGGTCCAGCAGCCCTGCAAAATTAACGGCGCTGGCCTGCTGAATGGCACTGGCCTTTTCAAAA
>JBNKHB010000226.1:0-4250 GCA_050290125.1 Robiginitalea sp. | reverse complement strand
TACATAGGCCTGGTTGTTGGCAATGAACAAGGGCCAGCCGAAGTTACCGGGCTGGCGTGCCTGGTTGATCTCATCGTAGCCACGCGGGCCACGGGTCTGCAGGCTATCCGCCCGGGCATCTGGTCCCACGTCACCCCAGTAAACATAGCCATTCTTCGGGTCCACCGAGATGCGGTACGGGTTGCGGTGCCCCATGGTATAGATCTCGGGGCGGGCACCTTCGGTACCGGGGGCAAACAGGTTGCCTTCCGGAATATCGTAGCTGCCGTCCTCATTTACGCGGATCCTCAGGATCTTGCCGCGCAGGTCATTGGTATTGCCCGATGAACGTCGCGCGTCAAATTGTTCGCTGCCCGGCAGATCGTTCAACGGTGCGAATCCGTTGTTCACATAAGCCACATCGCTCTGGTTAAAGGGCGTGGAATTGTCCCCTGTTGATAAGTACAACAAACCGTCTCCCCCAAAAGCGATGGAACCGCCTGTGTGGCAGCAGATTTCGCGGTCACTGTGAACGTCCAGGATCACCTGCTCCGATGTCAGGTCAAAATTCCCGTCCTGGTATTTGAATCTTGAGAGTCGGTTGACCTCCTCGTCCCCGGTAGGTGCATAGTAAACATAGATCCAATGGTTATTGGCATAATCCGGGTCTTTCTGCAGGCCCATCACCCCTTCCTCCGCATTAACGCCGGGGGTATGCAGGGTTTTGTGGTAAACGTCCAGTGCAGCCACCTGTCGCATCTGGCCGGTGGCTTGCTCATAGAGCATGATCTCGCCCCGGCGCTGGGCGATCAGGATATCCTCGTTGGGCAGGATGGCCATCTCGGTGGGCTCGTAGAAATCGCCGCCTACCAGAGGTACTTTGGTAAAGCGGTTGGCCTCCGGCGGGATCTGGGAAGTAACTTTATCGTAGTCCAATTCCAGATTTTCACCGATGGCGTATTGCAGGCCGCCCCAGAGGTGCTTCAGGAACAGCTCCTCTGAATAGGTCTCGTCGGTATGTCCCAGAGCGGTGTAGAAAGCGCGTCCCCCGTCATAATCATGGTACCAGGCCATGGGGTGGTAATCCCCGTTCTCGCCCCCTTCATAAGAGGATTCGTCGATAGTGATCAGGACGTTTACGTCCGAGTTTATGTTCTTGAAGTTGTACATTTCGTCGGTGCGGTGCCAAACCGTGTCCTGAAAGAACTCCGTGGACGGGTGGTTGCGATCCACCACATGGAAATCTGCTTCCGGGGTGCCCCGTGGGTGGCTCTGAAATTGTGCGCCGGCAAGCTTGTTGTACCAACCCCAGTCATATTCGGTATCGGTGGCGGCGTGGATTCCCACATAGCCCCCTCCTGCCTGGATATAGCGCTCAAAGGCCGCTTCTTCCGATGCGTTGAGCACGTTTCCGGTGGTGCTCAGAAAGATGATTGCGCTGTATTGCTTCAGGTTATCATCTGTGAACAGGGCGCTGTTCTCCGTTGTGTCCACTTGAAAGTTCTGTTCTTCGCCTAATTTTTCGATCGCGGCGATCCCGGCCGGGATAGAAGCGTGCCGGAACGCCATGGTCTTGCTGAAAACCAGTACTTTGGGCGGGCCGGAGCGTTTTTTGTCGCAGGAAATAAAAAGGACCCCCAGAACAAGGGCCCACATAAGGATTCGGTAGTTCTTCATTTGTATTGAAAGTTTAGCTGCTATGATTCAAACGGACTAAATGTACGATTTACACCTTTGTTCGTCCAAATGCGGCGAAACTTTATTGTATTTTTAAGATTTTCCGTTTGATCTGCAACAAAATGGCCCTGGAGACTCATTATTTTCCAAATTCCGATGCCTGGCGGCAATGGCTGGAGGAGTATCACGAGGAATCGGAAGGGGTCTATCTGATCTTCTATACGGTGGCCCATGAAATGGATAGTATGCGCTGGGAGGAAGCGGTGCGGGAGGCGCTTTGTTTCGGCTGGATCGACTCCACGGTAAAAAGCCTCGGGGACGGGAAACGTCGCCAGTACTTTTGCCCCCGCAACCCCGGCAGCGTCTGGAGCAAGCTCAATAAACAGCATATTGAAGAATTGTCTGCGGAGGGCAAAATGCACCGCAGCGGGTTGGCGCGCATTGAGGCGGCGCGCCTTGACGGTTCCTGGACCGCCCTGGACGATGTGGAGAACGGGGTCATACCCGAAGACCTGCAGGCTGCATTCGACAGGAAGCCCAAAGCCCTCAGTTTCTATAATGAACTGAGCTGGACCCATCAGAAGAGCTATCTCTACTGGCTCTTCCAGGCCAAGCGCGAGGCAACGCGCCAAAAACGAATATCCGAAATCATCCGGTTGTGTGCAGCCGGCCAAAAAAGCAGAAATCCATGAAAAACGTACTTCAATTTGCGTCACTGGCAATCATGTTCGGCGCCGTCGCCAGCTGTCAACAGGCAACCGAGACCGTGCACAGCCCGAAATCAAGACTTATAACGAACGTACATGTGGTGGATGTAGCCAATGGAATGATCCTGGAAAACCAGATGATCGCCGTGGATTCGGGCCGGATCCTCGAAATAGGCCCGGAGCTCACGGACGGGGCATCTTACGCGGAAACCATCGATGCCCAGGGGGCTTTCGCCGTCCCCGGCCTGACCGAAATGCACGCGCATATTCCTTCGCCCCCGGTTCCCCAACAGCGCATCGAGGAAACCCTCTTTCTTTACCTGTCCAACGGGGTCACCACCATCCGGGGCATGCTGGGGCATCCTTCCCACCTGTTGCTCAAACAGCGGCTCGCCGAAGGCAGCCTGATCAGTCCCCGTATCATTACTTCCAGTCCTTCATTGAACGGCAATACGATACCGACCCCTGAAGAGGCGGAAAACAAGGTGCGGCAGTATGCCGCGGACGGTTACGACTTTTTAAAGATCCACCCTGGGGTGCCAAGGGCCGCCTTTGACGCCCTGGCAACCACTGCCCACGAACTGGAAATACCCTTTGCCGGACACGTGCCGGTAGCTGTGGGCATCCGGCACGCCCTGGAGAGCGGGTACGCAACCGTAGACCACGTTGACGGCTATCTGGAAGGACTCGTACCCGAATCTGCAGGGGTAGCGGCGGAGGCGAACGGTTTTTTCGGCTTTAATTTCACCCCGCTGGCCGATACCACGCGCATTGAGGAACTGGTGGAGCTGACCCGCGAAAACGGGGTTTGGGTGGTACCCACGCAAAGCCTGTTCGAACGTTGGTTTGCGCCTACCACGGCTGACAGCCTTCTGGAGCAGCCGGAAATGCGTTACATGCCGCAGGCAACACTGGACAACTGGAGGCAAGTAAAGGAGCAATCCATGGCGGACCCTTCCTGGGATCCGGAGCAGTGGGAGGTATTCGACCGGATCCGGCTGGAATTGATCCGGCGGCTGGCGAGGGAGGGTCAGGGCGTATTGTTGGGTTCGGACGCCCCGCAGCTCTTCAACGTACCCGGCTTCTCCATCCATCACGAGATCGCAGGGATGCAACGCGCTGGGCTTACGCCGGCCGAGATCCTCCGGGCCGGCACCTTGGACCCCGCCCGTTTCTTTGGCCTGGAGGACCAAACCGGATCGCTTGAAGCAGGCAAGGAGGCGGACTTTTTCCTGGTAAGCGGCAATCCGATGGAGGACCTTGGGAACCTCCGCAACATCCAGGGTCTGATGTTGCAGGGCAATTGGTTCTCTAAGGCCGAGATCGACCGGCGTTTGGAGACCATTGCAGCGAATGCACAATAACAATCCCGGCCGGAATTGTTAAAATTCCGGAGTCCCGTTAAACCTGCAGCAGCCTCCTGCATCTAAGAAGATATGTAGGGTCCCGCCCGGGACGGAATTGCTACAGCCGTAAACGAACGGGAACACCGAGATTGTGAAACGCAAAGACTTCATTAAGAGAGGCTTCGCCGGTTTAGGCGGAATTGTCGCAGTACCGGCAGCTCTGAGCCTGGACAAGCGGCGGGATCCCGCCGAAGGATGCGATGCCAGTCCCCGTGAGACCCGCGGTCCCTTCCCCAATAAGACCCCAGCACAATTGGTACGCGAGAACATTACCGGCGATCGTCGGGGTGTGCCGATGCTGATCGAGCTGGAAGTTGTAAAAGCCGGGACGCAATGCGAGGCGCTGCCCAATGCGGTGGTGGATATCTGGCACTGCGACAACCAGGGGCGATATTCGGAATACGGCGATGATTGGCTTCAACGGGAAGACCTTACCGGCCAACACTTTCTGAGGGGTCGCCAGCAAACGGACCAGGCGGGC
>JBNKHB010000225.1:0-4286 GCA_050290125.1 Robiginitalea sp. | reverse complement strand
CTTCTCCGCGGCCTCCGAAACCGATCACGGAGCCGTAGTACTTCTTCACATCCTTGCGCAGCTGTTCTCCGTATCCTCCGGTTGGAAGGCCAAAGAACTTATTGAAATCGTTCGGGTTAAAGCCGAAGCCGTAATTGGGCATGCCCATACCGCCCCAAACTTCAATGTGATAGCCCCGGGGGAAGTCAAGGCTCTTGTTGTCGCCCCACCATGGGGAATAAACGTGCATCCCGCCTACGCCATCCTCATTGTAGATCTCCCGGTTCATGAGCGCGGGGATAAAGCCGGCCCGGCTACTGCCGGTAGAATCGTGCAGGTATTTGCCCACCAGGTCGCTGCCGTTACCCAGGCCATTGGGGTGCTGGGCGCTTTTGGAATTCAAGAGGATCCGGGCGGTACTACAGGCCGATGCCGCAAGCACCACGACCTTGCCGCGCAGGGAATATTCCTTCCGGTCTTCCTTATTTATATACGAGACGCCGGTAGCCTTCCCTTCCGCGTCGGTATTCACTTGACGCACCATGCAGTTGGTAAAGAGGTCCACCTGCCCCCTGCCCTTCTGGGCCGGGAAGATCAGGCAGGTGCCGGCGGAGAAATCCGCATACACCTGGCACGCGCGGCCGCACTGGCCGCAGTAAAAGCAAACCCCGCGCTCATTGTTGATCTTCTTGGTCAGCATGGACATGCGCGAGGGATAAACCGGAATTCCTGTTTTTCGGGCGCCCTGGATATAATACAGTTCGTGCAGCCGTGGCTTTGGGGGTGGCAGGAAGTAGCCGTCCGGATCGTTCGGCAGGCCCTCGTTGGTGCCAAAGACGCCGATAAGTTTATCTACCTTGTCGTAATACGGCTTTACATCCTCGTAACCGATGGGCCAGTTCTCGCCCAATCCGTCCACGTCCTTGTGTTTGAAGTCCACAGGACCGAAGCGCAGGGAGATCCGACCCCAGTGATTCGTCCGACCGCCGAGCATCTGTGAGCGGAACCAGTCAAACTGGGTTCCGTCTTTACGCGTATAAGGCTGACCTTCGATCTCCCAGCCTCCGTAAGCTGCGTCGAACTCGCCGAAGGCCCTGGAGGTGGATGCGCCTCTGCGCGGAGACTCGTAGGGCCACTTCAATTGGGTTTGTTGTTTCGGATCGGCCGGGTCAAAAAACGGACCGGCTTCCACGACGGCCACCTTGAGGCCCGCATCGGCCAGCACCTTGGTGGCCATACCGCCACCCGCACCCGACCCAACGACAATGGCGTCGTATACGGTCGGATTTTCTTTTATCTGCATAATGTCTATTTGGTTCGTTATTCTCGGAATGCCCTAATTTAGGCATTGGCAAACAACACCGCCAAATTTTAACAGATTTCAATTTTTTTGAGAAAAAAACATAAGAGTCCTCGGTTATTTAGGCTGATTTTTAGTATTATTAACACCGTTTTTGGGTTTTCTTAACGTTGTACCGAAAACGTTTGCGCGAAATGCAAGGATTAAACAAGTGTAAATCAAACATTTAACTAACTTAACAACTTAAACATTATGATTCGAAACGCAGATTGGAATTCGAAGGAAGTAAAGAAGCTTGTGCGACTTTTCTTCGGATTCGTTATGATGTTTTCATGTTTAGGAATTCAGGGGCTGCACGCCCGTTCCGGAACATCGACCAACGAAATTGGTGAAGCGCCCCTTCAAAACGTCGTATCGGGTACCGTAGTTGATTCTTATGGTACACCGCTGCCGGGTGCCAACGTAATTGTCCAGGGGACGACTACGGGTACACAGACGGACTTTGACGGAAACTTTACCATTGAGGCCGACTCGGATGCGGTCCTGGTGATCAGTTATCTTGGCTTTGTCACGCAGAACGTGCCGATCAATGGGCGGTCAACTGTTAATGTAACAATGGCGGAGGACAGCCAGGCGCTGGACGAAGTAATTGTAACAGGGTACACCACTGAAACGAAAAGAGAAACCACTGCTGCGGTTTCTATTGTTAAGGCAGAGGAACTCGCCGCGGTACCTTCGGGTAACGTAGAGCAGCAGCTCGCAGGACGGGTTGCCGGTCTTACAGTAGTAACCAACGGACAGCCGGGTACTGCCAGCCAGATCCGGGTACGTGGTTTCGGTGCCTTCGGAGGTAACGAGCCACTGTACGTTGTGGACGGGGTGCCGATCAACAACATCGGCTTCCTGAATCCTGACGACATTGAGACCACCACCGTCCTGAAGGATGCGGCTGCCGCTTCTATCTACGGTGCTCGTGCTGCTAACGGGGTGATCGTTTACACCACCAAGCAGGGACGCCGGGCTCAGAAGACTCAGATCTCATTGAACATTCAAACTGGTGTAACTGACCCAAACATCGCAGGGTCGCCCAAGATGCTGAACCCGCAGGACATGGCGGCGTACACGCATCTGGCGTACGAGAATAACGCGGCGGCCAACGGAACTGCACCTCAGTACACCCACCCGCAATACGGGTCAAACCCCACTCCTACCTTCCCGGATTATCTCCATGCGGACGGTGCGAACGGGGTTAGTGCATCTGACATTAATCTGTCACAGATCCAGGCTAATTACGAAGCCGATCCGGAAAACGTATTCCTGATCCGTCCGAACCTGAGGGGAACCAACTGGTACCGCGAGATCACCCGTGTGGCGCCTCAGGCCCGTATCAGCCTCGGCTTTAACGGAGGTACTGAGAACGGACGCTTCTACATCGGCTTGGGTATGCAACACCTGGGCGGGGTACTGCTGGAGAACGAGCAGGATCGTTATACGGCCCGCTTTAACTCCGAGTGGGACCTGACTCCCTGGCTGGCCATCGGAGAGAACTTCCAGGCTACCTATAACTCTGTAAGGGGTCAAACTGGTGCCAGCGGAGGACTTGGTATTGCGGATGACGAATCCGAAATCCTGTCTGCCTACCGGATGCCGACCATTATCCCGGTATTCGACGAATTCGGCAGCTACGCTTCTACCCGTGCCGCCGGTTTCAACAACCCGCGGAACCCGGTACGCCGTCTGAAGCAGGATCGCGGTAACGACCGCAACTACAGCGTAAGCGCCTTCGGTAATATCTATGCCAACGTAACGCCTTTTGAAGGACTGTTACTGCGTACCAGCATCGGTGGCGCATATTACAACGCCAACAACCTGGATTACAACTACCGTTATCTGGGGGATTCCGAGCCGCAAGCCAGCTTTAGCTTCAACGAGGGATCTGAGTACGGCTTCCAGTGGATCTGGACGAACTCCTTTACCTTCGATCGCACCTTCGGTAAGCACGGCATCAAACTCTTCGGAGGTATCGAGGCCATCGAGGGCGCCAGCACGCCGGTTACCGCTTCGCGCGGCCGCCGGATCCAGGGATCGGGTATCAACCCCTTCTCTACGGACCTGGACTTCGTAAACCTGCAAACGGTTGCCAGCCCTGTGGTACAGAGCTTTATCCGCAAAGGGGTTAACTTCAGCTCTATATTCGGGAAACTGGATTACAACTTTGATGAGAAATACTATATTACCGGGGTGATTCGCCGCGATGGTTCCTCCGTATTTGGTGAGAACAACCGCTATGGTACCTTCCCTGCGGTTTCCGGTGCCTGGCGGGTAATTGCCGAGCCGTTCATGCAAAACCAGAACTTGTTCAGCGACTTGAAAGTCCGTGGTGGATGGGGTGAAATGGGTAACTCCAACAACGTGGATCCCGCTAACCAGTTCTCTCTTGCAGGTATCGATATCGGAAACACCATCTATCCGGTTGACGGGCAGAACAGCGGAGCCAACGAAGGTTTTGCCATCACCCGTATCGGTAACCCGGATGCGAAGTGGGAAACCTCCACTACGCTTAACATCGGATTCGACGCTTCTTTCCTGAACAACCATATCGATGTGATCTTCGATTGGTGGCGGAAGGAAACCACCGACCTCCTCTTCCAGGTACCGCTGCCCGCGGTTACCGGAGCCTATGCGGCGGCACCTTCCCGTAACGTGGGTGAGATGCTGAACGAGGGGATCGATATCCAGGTTCAGGCTCGCGGTAACATCACCGAAGACCTGTACTTTGATGTAACGTTGAACAACACCTTCCTGAACAACGAAGTAGTTGCCTTTGCTGAAGGCATTGAATTCCTGGACGGCTTCGGTTACCGGGGTATTTTCCCGAACCGGAACCAAATCGGACGTCCGCTGTCTTCTTTCTTCGGATACGAGGTGATCGGATACTTTAACTCACAGGCAGAAGTGGATGCCGCTCCCGCTCAGGACGGTGCCGGTGTAGGTCGTTTCCGCTACG
>JBNKHB010000224.1:0-4319 GCA_050290125.1 Robiginitalea sp. | reverse complement strand
TCGTCGGCAATCGCAATATAGACGCCCTTAAGTGCCTCGCCGGTTACGTAATCCGCCAGGTCCGGATTCACTTCTTCAACCAGTGGCAGGCTGTTGTAGCGCTGAATCAGTTGTCGCCATACCCGGTCGGCACCAACCTTTTGAAATGAGTTCGTAATGATGGGGTTGAACTTCTCATACAGCGGATTCCGGGTACGGCCCTCCAGATACACGGTGGCGGCGGAGTCGGGACCCAACAGGATGTCCCGGGCATCGGCAAAGGTAATCCCGCGAACAGCCTCCGCAAAGATCGGTATGGCTTCTCCTACCGCGTCTTCGGCAGCCCGGTTGAGCAATTTCAGGCCTTCGTCGGCCAGATTGCTCATTCCCAGGTCGCGTAGCGTGCGGTCTACGCGCTGCAACTGCTCGGGGAGCAGGATGCGCAGGCGCTCATTGCCGTAAAATCCGTTCTCGGCGGCCAATTTTACGACCTGCCGTTCGATTCCCTGATTGAGGGCTTCCCGCAGGCCCGCACCGATTTCGGCCTGGGTAAGCGGTCCGCTGCCTTCCGGCAACTGGTTGATTACTTGCTGGAGTTCGCCGCAGGAGGACAGCGCCGTGACCATCGCCAGCAGGAAAATGGTTTTTCGCATGGTGTAAGTTTTTTGGGTTTGCGGTAAAGATAGGCAAACGATCCGCAGGGCGTGGCGGTGCAACTCAGGCAAAGATCACCGTCTTATTGTTGTAGACCAGTGTCTTGCGGTTCAGGTGGAGCTGAACGGCACGCGCCAGCACGATCTTCTCCAGGTCCCGTCCCTTGGCGATAAAGTCACCTACCGTATGGATATGCGAAACCGGGCTTACGTCCTGGGCAATGATGGGCCCTGCGTCCAATTCCTCGGTCACGTAGTGACTGGTGGCGCCGATGATCTTCACCCCCCGCTTAAAGGCTGCATGGTAGGGCCTCGCCCCGGCAAAAGCCGGCAGGAAGGAATGGTGAATGTTGATGATCTTATTCGGATAGGCGGCGATCAGTTCGGGACCTACGATCTGCATATACCGCGCCAGCACGATGCAATCCACCTGATGCTCTGCGAGTAATTCCAACTGTTTCTTTTCGGCAGTCTCCCGGGCGCCTTTTTCCACAGGAATGTGATAAAAGGGGATGTCGAATTGCCTGGCAATAGGTCCGCAGTCCGGGTGATTACTCAGGATAAACGGTATGGTCACGGACAGTTCCCCGGCCTCGTAGCGGCTCAGCAGGTCATACAGGCAATGGTTGTATTTGGAGACGAAAAGGGCCATCCGGGTGCCGTTCTCCCGGTTGAGTTGCCAGGTCATGTTAAAAACCTCGCTCAATTGGCTTTCGAATGCGCTTCGGAAAGCTGCCTCGTCCCAGGAAGCCTCATCAAAATCGGCCTCCAGTCGCATAAAAAACACCCCGGATTCCCGGTCTACGTGTTGATCCAGGTAAACAATATTACCCCCTGCGTCATGGACAAAGCCGGTTACAGCCCGGATGATGCCGGCCTGGTCCGGACAATGGATGAGTATGGTTACGGTCACGGAATTGCTTTTGGGCAAAATTAGCAGATTGAGAATGCAATTGAAAAAAGGCTTCTTATTTTTGTGGAATCCGGAGCCGCAGCCCGATTCCGTTCGATATTTTTTAACCGGAACCTCCAAAACGCCGGAAAACTCATGAAAGCCTCAAAATCGTATAAGCCTGTTCACCACATCCGGATCGTTACGGCTGCCTCGCTCTTTGACGGCCACGATGCCGCCATCAACATCATGCGGCGGATCATTCAGGCTACGGGGGTAGAGGTGATCCACCTGGGGCACGACCGCTCGGTAGCCGAGGTGGTGGATTGCGCCATCCAGGAGGACGCCAACGCCATTGCCATGACCTCCTATCAGGGCGGCCACAACGAATACTTCAAATATATGTACGACCTGCTACAGCAGCGGGGTGCCGGACATATCAAGATCTTTGGCGGAGGTGGCGGGGTGATCCTCCCGGAGGAGATCCGGGACCTGATGGATTATGGGATAACGCGCATCTATTCTCCGGATGACGGCCGGGCCATGGGCCTGCAGGGTATGATAGACGACCTGGTGGAGCAATCCGACTTTTCCGTTGCCGATATTGCCGTCCCCTCGCGTTCGGAACTGGCCGGGGCGCTTCGGGCAAAAGACCCGGGTACCCTCGCGCGCCTGATCAGCCTGGCGGAGAACCGTCCGGACCGCTATGGGGAATTACAGCGGCAATTCCCGAAACAGGAAAAAGAGGTACCCGTCCTGGGAATCACCGGGACCGGGGGTGCCGGAAAGAGCAGCCTGGTGGACGAGTTGGTGCGCCGATTCCTGGCGGATGCGCCCGACCGGACCCTGGGCATTATATCCGTGGACCCGTCCAAGCGCAAAACGGGCGGCGCCCTGCTGGGCGACCGGATCCGGATGAACGCCATCCATCATCCCAATGTATACATGCGCTCCCTGGCCACGCGCCAATCCAACCTGGCCCTTTCCAAACACGTCAAAGAGGCTGTTGCCGTATTAAAAGCGGCCGGATTTGACCTGATAGTACTCGAAACCTCCGGAATCGGCCAGTCGGATACGGAGATCCTGGAGCATTCGGACAAAGCCCTATATGTGATGACCCCGGAATTCGGGGCTGCCACCCAACTCGAAAAGATCGATATGCTGGATTTTGCGGATTGGGTGGCCATCAACAAATTTGATAAACGGGGGGCGCAGGATGCCCTTCGGGATGTGGAAAAGCAATACCGAAGGAACCACGGGTTGTGGGAGGCGGACGCCTCGGAACTGCCCGTTTACGGGACCATTGCCTCCCAATTCAACGATCCGGGGATGAACCGGCTCTACCGCGCTATTATGGCGGCATTCGAGGAAAAAGGTTACCCCTGGGCTGCCGTCACTATGGCAGATTCGGGTTCGGAACCCGAGAAACGGTTTATCATTCCCCCGGCGCGGACGCGCTATCTTTCCGAGATTGCGGAGTCCAATCGGGGCTACGACGGCTGGGCCGAACGACAAGCTGGGATCGCGGAGACCCTTTATGGCCTCTATGTAGCGATCTTATCGGTAAGCAGCCTCGGGGCAAGGGCAGCGGAAATGCGTTTTCTGGGCCCGGACGGCCTGGATGGCGATGCCCTTAAGGCCGCCGCCGGAAAAACCGATGATGAGCAAACGCTCGAAGGCCTGCTGACGGCGTTCAAGGCTTGCCGTAAAGACCTGGATCCCTTTCTGTGGGACTTGCTGCTGGAATGGCCGGGCTTAAAACAGCGCTACCGCGAAGACGTTTACACCTACAAGGTGCGGGGGAGGGAAGTACAGGTGGCTACCCACACCGAATCCCTGTCACACCTGAAGGTGCCCCGCGTTGCCCTCCCGGGATATCGAAGCTGGGGGGAATTGCTCGAATGGATGTTGCAGGAAAACCTGCCGGGCCGCTTTCCTTATACTGCCGGATTGTATCCCTTTAAGCGAAGCGGGGAGGACCCTACGCGTATGTTCGCGGGCGAGGGTGGTCCGGAACGCACCAACCGGCGCTTCCACTACCTGAGCCTTGAAATGCCCGCCAAGCGCCTTTCCACGGCCTTCGATTCAGTCACCCTCTATGGGCACGACCCGGACCTGCGTCCGGATATCTACGGAAAAATCGGGAATGCGGGGGTTTCCATTTGCTGCCTGGACGACGCCAAAAAGCTCTATAGCGGATTTGACCTTTCCGACCCCATGACCTCGGTGAGCATGACCATCAACGGGCCGGCCCCCATGTTGCTCGGATACTTCCTGAATGCGGCCATCGACCAGAATTGCGAGAAATACATCCGCGCCAACGGACTGGAAAAGGAGACCGAAAAGAAAATGGCCGCGTATTTTAAGGAGAAAGGGGTGGCACAACCGGAATACGCCGGGGACCTGCCGGAAGGGCATGACGGGTTGGGACTGATGTTGCTCGGCATTACGGGGGACCAGGTGTTGCCGCCCGGGGAGTATGACCGCATTCGGTCGGAAACCCTGAGCAGCGTCCGGGGCACGGTACAGGCAGATATCCTCAAGGAAGACCAGGCCCAGAATACCTGTATTTTCTCCACCGAATTCGCGCTCAGGCTCATGGGCGACGTGCAGGAATATTTCATCGCGAAGGAAGTCCGGAATTTCTATTCCGTATCCATTTCCGGGTACCACATTGCCGAGGCCGGGGCCGATCTCCAGCACGCTGTCGACCTCGAGCCCCTGCAGCAGGTGCACCTGGAACCACTGATGGCCGATGCGCTTGTCGGAATAGTAGCGGAACCATTCGGCGCGCC
>JBNKHB010000223.1:0-4322 GCA_050290125.1 Robiginitalea sp. | reverse complement strand
GTCGTAGCTTCCGAAGGGTTCTTCGGAATCCGAGTCTTCGCCTTCGGATTCAAACCGCTTCTCCGGAGGTGCATCCGGCAACTCACCAAAGCTGAACAGCAGGTTCGGGTAGCTGCGGCCATCTTCTTTTTCGGCGATATCGGCCAATTCCACGAAAAAAGTCCACATGTTCAGGAAATCGTAGACGTAGAGCAATTTAGGCTGCTGCTCATTGAGCACCCGGGCCATGGGCGTATTGTGCATCATCATGGCATCCGACCCGGTTTCGCTCATGTCGAACAGTGGAATTTCCTCTTCCTGGTTCCAGTTCTCGTCGCAGGTATAAAAAGAAGCCATTTCCTCCCCCATAAAACCAAAGGCTTGCGTAATGGCAGTGTGAAGCTCTTCCAGGCTGTTGTCGGCCTCGATCTCCAAATCCCGGAAGATATCTTCCTGGGCATCCAGAATGACCCGGATCTTGTAAATCATCTGCGGCGAATTAAGGATTCGGCAAAGTTACAAAGAAATACGCGTTCGGGCCGCCTGCCTCATTTCCAGGAGGACGTACCATTGAAATCCGAACAATACGGAGGCCGTGACCAGGTGTACGGGCTGGCTGCCCCAGGGGAACGCCAGGTAATTCATGGCAACACCGCTGAACAGGATCATAAGCAACACCCCTATGGTGGGGAATATTTTATTGTAGCCCAATTGGTAGCGGTAGATCCTGAATGCCACGTACAGGTGCATCAGCAGCAGCACTACTGAGAACGAGCGATGGATATAAAAAACGGCCGGCGCGTCGGCGAGCCAATTGGAATTTAATGCCATGCCCATGGATTCCGTCTGATGATCCACGAATTGCCGGACCTGTGTCCCCATGAGGATCTGAAAAAGGCTGAAGGCGACGGTGAGCCACCAGGTGAGATAGGTCGTCCGGTCCCTGAGGTGTACCCGGGTTTGATCCGCGCTGCGATGCACGATCCATAATAGCATCCCCACAATGACCAGGGCCATGAACATATGCACCGTAATGCGCCACGGAGCCAACACCGAATAAACCACCGTCGCTCCCAGCCAGGCCTGGAATCCCAGGGCTGCAACCGTGAGCCAGGCAAACAGCACCCGGGTTTTACGCTCCCGCCACCAGGCCAGCGAACAGATCGCCATGATCAGGATGGCGAGTCCCGACAGGGCCCCCAACAACCGGTTGATGTATTCCGTCCAGGTATGCGCGGCATTGAAGGTGGCGTAGTCGTGCCGGGTATAGGGCTCCCAATGGGCTGCTTCAAAAGCCTCCCCGGCGGTAAAGTCTTCCTTTGCCAATAACAACTGCTCCTCGCGGATGATCACCTGGCCTTTGCTGAATGCCTTCCCGGAACTCCAGTACAGTTCAGATTCCTGGGTAGGTGGAATCAGATACCCGAAGCATTTGGGCCAATCCGGGCAACCCATCCCGCTCCCGGTCATCCGGACCACTGCGCCTGCCAGGATTACCAGATAGACCAGTACCAGGGAAATCCGCGCCCATTTCCTGTAGCCTTTTTTCATAGCTTCAGCCATCGCCATTTCATTCGGGATTTACGGGGTTAAGGCCCAGTTCTCGTCCTTTCCGGACCATAAAAGACCGGGCTGCCTCCGCCTCGTTCGGGATTTCTCCTTCCAGGATGGCCTCCTTGATCGCCTCCTTGATGATCCCGATCTTGGGAGAGGGTTTCAGGTTAAAGGTGCGCATGATCTCCTCGCCGCTAACCGGCGGTTGGAAATTGCGGATGCGGTCCCGTTCCTCCACTTCCGCCATCTTCTGACGGACCCGTTCGAAATTCTGCAGGTAGCGCTTCTGCTTGCGCGGATTCTTGGTCGTAATGTCCGCCTCGCAAAGCGTCATCAGATCTTCGGTGGCGTCCCCCGCTTCGAAGACCAGGCGGCGGACTGCGGAGTCGGTAACGTGGTCGCCGGCAACGGCAATGGGTCGGGAGCTCATCGCCACCAGTTTCTGAACGTATTTCATCTTGTCATTCAGGGGCAGGCGGAGGCGCTTAAAGAGCTTATACACCATTTTGGAGCCCACGAATTCGTGGTTGTGAAAGGTCCAGCCCACTTTCTTGTCGAAGCGTTTGGTCGGGGCTTTGCCGATATCGTGAAGCAGGGCGGCCCATCGCAGCCAAAGCTTGTCGGTGGCCCGGGAAATGTTGTCCACCACCTCCAGGGTGTGCCAGAAATTGTCCTTATGGCGCTGCCCTTCTTTCTCCTCAATTCCCTGCAGCGCAACCAGTTCGGGAAGAATGTGCGCCAACAACCCGGTTTGATAGAGTAATCCAAAGCCGACGGAAGGCTTCTCCGTAAGCAGGATCTTGTTCAATTCGTCCACGATCCGTTCTTCGGACACGATGCGGATCCGCTCCTGCTGTTTGGCGATGGCGTTGAGCGAATCCCGTTCGATCCGGAATCCGAGTTGGGCGGCAAAACGGATGGCCCGGATCATCCGGAGCGGGTCGTCAGAATAGGTGGCTTCCGGTTCCAGGGGGGTGCGGATGAGTCCCGCTTCCAGGTCCTTTATCCCGTCAAAGGGGTCCAGCAGCCGGCCGTAATCCCCTTTGTTCAGGGAAAGTGCCAGGGCATTGATCGTAAAATCCCGTCGTTTCTGGTCGTCCTCCAGGCTACCGTCTTCCACCAGGGGTTTGCGGCTGTCCTTCCGATAGCTTTCGCGGCGGGCACCCACGAATTCCAGTTGCATCCCCTCGAATTTTAGCATGGCGGTCCCGTAGTTCTTGAACACGCTTACCTTGGGCCGGCCCGGCAAGTTTGCGGCCAGTTCCCGCGCCAGTTCGATCCCGCTGCCTACGGCGACAAAGTCGATATCCTGTTTTTGCGCCCTGCCCAGGAAGTAATCCCGCACATATCCGCCGATCACATAGCACTCCAGGGACAGCCGCTGCGCGGCTTGACTCACCTGTGCGAAGATGGAGGGGGTCAGGGCTTCCCTGTGGGTTGCTGATGCCATATTTAGGGTCGAATCACCTGCACCTGTCCGCCGGCAGTAACCCGGATAACGGAGGAAGGGGTGCGTTTGACACTGTTGCGTTCCAAAGGTACCACATAGTCCACAGCTGATAAAATCCCGGGGTCTATTTCGGAGAATTGCCCGGGGGTGGGGGCTCCGGAATAATTGGCGGAGGTTGAGACCAGCGGCCTGCCGAATTTCCCGAGCAACTCCCTGCAAAAAGGATCGCTGGCGATGCGGACCGCCAGAGTATCCCCGGGGCCTACCAGATTGGGTGCAATGCCCCTGGGATAGTCGTAGATGATGGTTACGGGTTTATCGGCCTTTGACAGGATTTCCCGTGCTTTTGCGGGCACCTCGGGGATCACCGACTCCAGCATTTCCATGGAGCCGACCAGGCAGATCAGCGCCTTTGCCCCCGGTCGTTGCTTCAATTCGTAGACGCGGGCCACGGCCTTCTGGTCAGTGGCGTCGCATCCGATGCCCCAAACCGTGTCTGTGGGGTAGACGATCACCCCTCCCTGATGAAGCACCCTCACGGATTCCTCGACAGCTTCCCCCATGGCACCCGAATCCTGAGCTACGGCGGGCTGCAATTCCGGGGAGAGCCCAAAATGTTCGGTCAGTCGGATCCATTGGGAACGGTTGGCATCCCGGTCGATATTCCCGTGTTTCAGCGCGGATTTTTTAGTACCCATAATAGGGACCGGTTCGCTGTGGATCCGATCCGAGGCAAGGGTCCGGGTCCCGGCCAGCAAACTCATGACCTTGAACCACAGGTCGTCCGCCCGTGGGCTTAAGGCCAGGAACAGCTCGCGTTCCTGCACCCGTTTATCCAGGGATCCGGGCGGATACAGTACTCCGCCGGCACCGATGGCCAGGACGCGGCGCGGATTCGGCACCCCGGATTCCGGATACACCCATTGCTTATAGGGCAGGGGCAGGCCGTCATCCCCGTATCGGATGTAGCGCGTTTGATTGGCAATCACACAGTCCGGGTGTTCGAGATGGTTCTCATAAAGAAAGGAGAGCCACTTCCTGGGATACATCAGGTCGTCGTCGCAGGTAATGATGACGCTGCCAGGAAAGCGCTCCAGGGTATGGATCAGTTTTTTGTGCGGGCAGGTGAGCGGCGTAAACCGGATCTCAAAGCGGTCGTGCAGCAACTCGGAAAGTCTGCTCGGCATCGGGCCGTAAAGTTCTTCCGGCAGGTACAACACGATCCGCTCGGGAAGCACGGTTCCTGCAAGCAGGCTCCGGATCACCAGGTCTACGGTCCCCAGTCGCTCAGGAATGCTGGTAAGTGAAACCACCACGGGTACCGTGGGACGGTTGGGAT
>JBNKHB010000222.1:0-4364 GCA_050290125.1 Robiginitalea sp. | reverse complement strand
GCACCATCATGGAGAGCAATACCTGGTCCGGGTTCAGGCCGCGGTATTCATCCCTGAAACTCAGTTTCCTCAGCAATTCCGAGGAAAAGGTGTTAACCGGTTTCATCCGGCCGCCGTCATCCTGGATCACCAAATGGCCAAAGGCCTCCGCCTGCGCCTCGGGAACGGCGGTCGCCAGGATCAGGGAATCCACAAAGGCCGCGTCGGGCATTTGGGTATGCTCGTGCGCCGAGCCGTCCGCTGGGGTTTGCGCACCCAGCCCCTGCAGTCCCAGCAGCGCCAAAAGGACCAAAGCGGCCTTCTTGGCCTTGAGCTTCTCCAGCCTCCGGCCCAGGTCCCTGAAACGGGTCTTTCCGAAGAACATAATGCCCATCAGGCCCGCATACAGGAGGAAATAGCCGATATAGGTTATCCAGGTACCCCAGAAATCGTGGTTTACGGACAGGACCGTTCCTTTTTCGTCCGGGAAGAAACTTGCCTGGAAGAAACGGTATCCGCGGTGGTCCAGCACGTGATTCATGTAAATATCGTAATCGAACGGCCGTTCGCCTCCTACCGAATCCCGCACGGTAATCTGGCTCATAAAGGAGGAATAGCCCTGTTCGGTACCCGGGTACTTTTCGGCAATGAAGTCGTTCAGGGTAATGCTAAAGGGTAACTGATATACTTTGGAGCCGTAAGCTGCCCGGATCCGCAGGCCTCCGAGGTCCACCGCTTCGCTGTAACGCGGGGCTCCCTGTCCGCCTAACAGCGGGATCTCTGTGGTCTCCTCCCCTACCTGGACCCGGATGACCAGGGCGTCTTCATCGTTATCGGTCCGTTCCTCTTCCGGGATAGGCACCACCTGATAGCTTCCCCGAACGGGCGGCTCCGGCAGGACAAATTGCATGTCGCCAAGCGTGTAGAGCGAACGCAGCATAACGGGTTGGACACTGTCCGTTGCGACGGTACCACTCAGCTGATCTGCCATCCGCATGAAGCTGCCTGCGAACGGGCTCTCGATGGTTAGCGTACTGTCCGTGCGCTCAAAATTAACTGCTCCCGGTACCGGGTTGTTCAGCGTAAAAAGCACGTTATGGATATTCGCCGTACGCCCTTCTTCCAGGAAGTGGTCGTGACGGGTTCCGCCCCCTGCCTCCACGAGTTTCAAATACCATCCGCCTTCCGGGTCTTCGGTAACTCCCATACGGGCGCTTTCCGTAAAGTCGGCGTAGCTGATGGTAACGGGAGTGCCGTCAAAGTCCGTGGTCCAGGGCAGGTTGGATTTTAGGCCTTGTTCGGTTACGATCAGGTCGTCTTCCAGGGATTTCCGGCTGGGGGTCCCGTCTACCCGTCCGTCGATCAGTACGTTTAAATAGGTCTTATCGGAATAGAAATTGCGGGCCGTCTCCCCCTCCTGTATGGGCATCATTCCCTCATATCCGAAGTAGCGGGTGATAAAGGCCCCGAAGATGATCAGGATCCATGAAAGGTGAAGCAACAACACCGGCCATTTGGACCACTTCCAGAGTTTATACCTGCCGATATTCCCGATAAAATTGATCACAAAAAAAACCATGATGGCCTCAAACCACCAGGCATTGTAGATCCAGATCCGGGCCGTTTCTGTACTGTACCAGCTCTCTACAAAGGTTCCGAATGCCATGGCGGTGGCCATCAGCAGGAACAAAACTGCCATCAGACGGGTGGAGAAAAGCACGCTCCGGAGGGCTTGCAACATATGTTCTTAGTTGGGATCGGTTTGCAAAAATAGGGGTTTATAATGACTAAGTGTACCAAACGAAAAACTTTCATGGCGGATAGAAAGGCCCAGGTGCCCTCGTCCCCCGGCCGTCGTTATTTAAGCGACTGTATGACCTTGGAATATATGCGTATTTTAGCTCCGTGATCAGAACGGCACTCATCGGCAGCGGGAACCTGGCCTATCAGTTGCACCGGGCACTGTATTCGGCCCCGGGGATTGACCTCATTCTGCTTGCCGCACGGGATCCTGAAGCCCTCGCGGCCTTTGAACCCGGTATCCCAAGGGCAGGTTTGACGGGTACGCTGGTACCGGCCGATGTCTATATCCTTGCCATTGCAGACCGCGCCATCGGAGATTTGGCCGGCACACTCGGCATTGGCGATGCGCTGGTGGTTCACACCTCAGGGGCACAACCGCTGGAGTCGCTCAGTCCCATCCCGCGCAGGGGCGTCTTCTATCCATTACAGAGTTTCAGCCGGGAGCGCAACATAAGCTTTGAGGGTGTCCCGATGCTGCTGGAATGCAGCCGGCAAGAGGATTTGGAATTGTTAAAACAGCTCTGTTCCGCCCTGGGCTGCAACCCCGTTGCGGCGGATTCGCGGCAGCGGCTGACCGCCCACCTATCGGCCGTGTTTACCAATAATTTCACGACCCATCTGGTCCACCTGGCCGGCGAAATATGCGAGTCACACGGATTGGACCCGCACATGCTCAAACCACTACTGCGGGAAACCGTGGATAAATTGGGATCCCTGTCTCCTTACGAAGCCCAGACAGGACCCGCGCGCAGAGGCGACCTCAACACCCTGCAGCGCCACCGCGAATTACTGGACGAACCGACGCTTTTAGCGCTTTACAATCACCTGACAACCTCCATCCAACACACCTATGAAGCTGAATTATAAGGAAATGCTAAAGGACATTTCCACCTTTGTATTTGACGTAGACGGCGTATTTACCGACAGTTCCATCCTGATCACCACGGAGGGCGAACTCCTGCGGAAAATGAGCATCCGCGACGGCTTTGCCGTAAAGACGGCTATTCAGAAAGGCTATCGCGTCTGTGTGATCAGCGGCGGTTCCAACGAGGGCGTCCGGCGGCGGTTGGAAGCCCTGGGGGTACGGGATATCTTTCTCGGGATCTCGGAAAAAAAGGACTTGCTGAAAAAGTATATCAAAGACAACAGCCTTCGGTTTGAGGAATTGCTCTATATGGGCGATGACATCCCGGACATTCCGGCCATGCGCCTGGCGGGGATGATCACCTGTCCTCAAAACGCGGTCCCGGAGATCAAGGCTATGGCCCATTATATCTCTCATCTGAACGGCGGCGAGGGGTGTGTGCGCGACATTATAGAACAGGTGATGAAGGTGAAGGGGCACTGGGCCGGACACTTTGACGCGGCGAACGACTGATGGATCCCGCCGCCGCCTTTCAGCCTCCCCGGCTCATCCTGGGTTCAACCTCGCCGCGACGGCAGGCGTTATTGCGCGAAATGGGCCTGCGCTTCGAATGCCGGTCCCCGGATAGCGATGAGACGTATCCTGAATCTCTAACTAATTATCATATAACGGATTACCTATGCGTATCTAAAGCAGATTCGCTACATTCTCTAATAGGGCCTGATACGCTCTTGCTCTGTGCGGACACCATCGTTTGGAGCGAAGGCAGGGTGCTGGAGAAACCCAGGGACCTGGGTGAAGCCAGGACCACGCTCCAGGCACTTTCCGGCCGCGGCCACCAGGTGATCACCTCGGTTTGTTTTCGAAGCTTAAAGGAAGAACGGGTGCTGCACGAGATCACCGAGGTGGAATTTGCAGCGCTGGAACCGGACTTGATCGAATCCTATTTGGTAAACGGTCATCCGCTCGACAAAGCCGGGGCTTATGGCATCCAGGAATGGATTGGCCTGGTAGGTGTCAACCGGATCCGGGGATCCTATACCAACGTAGTGGGGTTGCCGACCCGCCTGGTGTACAAAACGCTGAGGGATATGGCGGGCACCGCATTTTAGAGTACTTTTGATCCTAAAACGCACTATGAAAATCGAATTTCGCAATCTCGCATACGCAGCCGGTATCTTCGCTGTGATAAGCTTTACGGCCTGCCGTCAACAACCCGCGGCCACGGCAGAGGCGGAAACGGAGCCCCAGGCGGCCCTGCCCGATCCCAGGCCCGTCAGCGAGGAGTTCAAAGAGTACTGGTACGCCGGCAAGGCCGAGCTTACCTCCTATACCCTAAGCCAGGCCCGTTACGGCGAACTGCATGACGGCCATGCCGTCCTGGTATACGTCACCGAACCCTTTGACCCGGAAAAGCAAGTAAAGGCGGACCGGCCGGACGATACTTCGGTCTCGGTCCTGAAACTGAACCGGAGCAAGAAATTTCTGACCGGCATCTATCCCTATTCGATCATGAGCAGCATTTTTTATCCGGTTGCAGATAACCGGCATGCCCTGAAACTTACTACCTCGGTGCAGGAATGGTGCGGCCATATCTTCACCCAGCTCAACAACCGGGACCAATTTCAGGTGCGGGCCTACAGTTATTTTGAAAGTGAGGGAGACCAGGAAGTAATGCTGGACAAAACGATTACCGAAGATGAACTCTGGACCAAAC
>JBNKHB010000221.1:0-4379 GCA_050290125.1 Robiginitalea sp. | reverse complement strand
ACTGGGGATATGCAAGCTCTCCCGCGGCAAAAAAGCCCATATCCTGGACCTTCCCGGCACCTACAGCATCAATACGACTTCGCTGGATGAGAGCGTGGTGGTGGAATTGCTGCTCAACCGGAACGCCCCCGACTTCCCGGACGTGGCCGTGGTGGTCAGCGACGTGGAGAACCTGAAGCGCAACCTGCTGCTCTTTACCCAGATCCGCGACCTTCGCATCCCGGCCATCCTGGTGATCAATATGGCGGATCGAATGACACGCAAAGGCATTACACTGGACGTCAAGCGGATGGAAACCCTGCTCAACACCCGGATTGCGCTGGTCAGCACCCGGAAAAATACGGGGATCGACCACCTGAAAGAGCTGATCGAAAACTTCCGCGACATCCCCAAGACGCCTTGCGTGGACGTATCGGTGATCGACAAGGCTTATTTTGAAAGGCTGTCCAGGACCTTCCCCAATGAAGACATCTACAAGCTTTGGGTGGTCATTACCCAGGACGTGAATTTTACGCCGCTGCAGAAGAAACTGCCCGGGGAGTTACCGGGACAGTTCAAGACTTCTTCCGAACTCAAACGGTTACAGCACAAGGAGACCATCCAGCGGTACCAGTTTATCAACGGCATCCTCAAGGAAACCTATAAGGTAGACCGGAAAGCGGCCAAAGGCCTGCGCGCCGGCCTGGATAAATTGCTGACGCATAAGGTATTCGGCTACCTCATCTTTTTTGTGATCCTGCTGACCATCTTTCAGGCCATATACGACTGGAGCAGCGTCCCGATGGATTTTATCGACGAGCAGTTTGCCGCCGCCAGCGAATGGGTCAAGAACAGTTTCCCGCCCGGCGCCTTCACCAATCTGGTGGCCGAGGGCATTATTGCGGGCATTGGAGGTATCGTGATCTTTATTCCCCAGATCGCCTTTCTGTTCTTCTTTATTGCCATCCTTGAGGAATCGGGTTATATGAGCCGGGTGGTATTCCTGATGGACCGGCTGATGCGGCCGTTCGGGCTGAGCGGCAAAAGCGTGGTCCCCCTCATGTCGGGGACGGCCTGTGCCATTCCCGCGGTGATGGCCACGCGCAACATCGAGAGCTGGAAGGAGCGGCTGATCACCATCCTGGTGACCCCGTTTATGACCTGTTCCGCCCGCCTGCCGGTCTACTTGATCATCATTGCCCTGGTCATTCCCCAGGGACGGTTCATCGGCCTCAGCTACCAGGCCCTCACCCTGATGGGATTGTACCTGATCGGTTTCGGGGCTGCCCTGTTTTCGGCCATGATCCTGAACCGCATCCTCAAGATCCGAAGCCGCAGCTTCTTTGTGGTGGAAATGCCCAATTACAAATGGCCGCTCTGGAAAAATGTCTTCTATACCGTATTGGAAAAGACCAAAAGTTTCGTCTATGGCGCCGGAAAGATCATCCTGGCCATTTCCATCGTGCTTTGGTTTTTGGGTTCCAACGGTTTTTCCGACGACTTCCACAATGCCGAAACAATCGTTTCCGAGCGTATCGCCAGCCAGGGATACTCGCCGATTAGCCAGGCGTATATGGATCAGAAATTGTCCGAACACGTCGGGCGGCCGGATTCACTCGCCCTGTTCCGGGAAGATCTGCAGCAGCGCGCCATGAACCAGGAGATCGCCAGTTACAAATTGGAGCACTCGCTGATCGGGCAGATGGGGAAATTTATCGAGCCTGCGGTCCGTCCGCTGGGATATGACTGGAAGATCGGCATCGCGGTGCTTACTTCCTTTGCCGCCCGCGAGGTATTCGTCGGGACGCTGGCCACGATCTACAGCGTGGGCAGCGATGAGGAAGAGACCATCAAGAACCGTATGGCGGCCGAGATCGTGGAAGACACCGGGCGGCCTTTGTTCAATCTGGCATCCGGGATATCCCTGTTGCTTTTCTACGCTTTTGCCATGCAATGCATGAGTACGCTGGCCATTGTAAAACGGGAAACCAACAGTTGGAAATGGCCGGTGGCCCAATTGGTTTTCATGAGTCTTATTGCGTATATTACGGCGTTGGCGGCCTATCAAATCCTCCGTTAATTATGTGGGACTGGCAGAACATACTGGTATACCTGATCCTGGGAGCGGCGCTGTATTACCTGCTCCGGAAATTTGTGTGGCCGGCCCAGAAAAAATCCGGGGCAAAAAGCGCTTCCGGCGCCTGCGGGGAAAAGGATTGCGGCTGTCATTAGACCCATTCAAACCTTATCATGAAACACTCCATTACGCTCATCTTCCTTGCCGCTACCCTGGCGCTTTCCGCTTGTAAAAGTTCCCAATCCCCCAGTGCGGAGGGAGATACCGCTCAGCTCGAATCCGCCGAAGACCGGGATCGCGCGGTCCTGCCGCTGGAGATCCGGATCCGGAGATTGCCCGGAGTGGCATTTGTGAGGGGTGTACCTGTCTTTGTGAAATCAGCCAATTCGTTACCGGCGGGCGGCGCCAATGAACCGCTCTATGTGGTGGATGGATTGGTCATCGGGAACTCATTCCGGCAGATAAAGGACATCGTATTGCCGGTGGACGTGAAATCCATCAGGGCGCTCCCATCTTCCGAAGCCTCTTTTTACGGATCCCGGGCGGCCAATGGCGTGATCGTGATCACGACCCGAAAAGGCAATTGATCCGGAAAGCATTTTGAAAATACTCCTTATTCGATCTCAACGGCGATCGCCGTATTGCCCTTGAGTTCCACCAGACACTCTTCAAAACTCGGCGGGCCGAAGGTTTTCATGCGCGCATTGGAGAAGCCCATGGGCTCTTTCGGAATCCCCACCCAGTTGGTGTCCAGCCGGTCGTTGGCATTGGCATCGTGGAAGACGGCCAGGGCATAGTTTCCCGGAGGGAGGTCGTTAAAGGCCAGGCGGGTTACGCCTTGCTGCGCTTTGGTGCTATCGTTGCGGTAGACTCCTTCCGTCTTGAGAAAGGCATCCTTTTGGTTGTAGAGGGCCACCTGGATTAAGCCGTCCGAAGATCGCACGCCGCTCACGTCCACTACCAATTGATTCTGGGCCCAAAGGCCTCCGGGGAGTAAGAGCAGCAAGAAGATAATCCGCATCTTTGATAGTTGTGCATCGCAAAGGTACACCTTTGCACTTTTCTTAATAACCTCTATAACGTTTTCAGGGCGCTTCAGATTGTGTTGCGAACTCTTGTCTTTTGGCTTCCAGCAGGGAATAAAAGGAACGCGTTTCGGCGGAGTCCGCAAAATTGAGGTACAGCAGCAGGCTGTCCCGGAACCGGATCTTGATCTTGGACTGGCCCAGATCGTCCACAAATACCAATACCCGTCGGTCCGGATCCAGGGAATCCTTAAAGATACCCTTTTCCCGGACCCCGGCAGAAAACCCGTGTTCCCGCTCCATTTGGGGCAGGCGCCGGGCCCATTCCAGGTCGTTCAGGTCCGCATACGGCAGATTCACATAGTATACACCAGAGAGCAATTGCATGCGGTCGGGTTCCAGGCGCGTCCAATTCCGGTAGTGTGCGGCAAACGCCAGCAGGCAGACCACCAGGCTCACAATGAGCAGCAGGTTCCAGAACCAATGCCTTTTTTTACGGGCCATCATCGGATTCGGATTGACGGTATTTGTCGAGCCAGGCCAGGGTGTGGGCCACCTTGCTGATGAGGTTGCTGGGACGGTTGGCAATGCCGTGGCTGGCTTCCGGGATCTCTACCAGCACGGTCTCTACCTTCCGCAGCTTCAGGGCGTGATAGAGCTGCTTGGCCTCACTGGGAGGCGTCCGCAAGTCGTTCATTCCCACCATCACCATGGTCGGGGTCTCTATATGCTCAACGAGAGAAAGCGGCGAAAATTTCCAATAGGCCTCAAAATTCTCCCAGGGCTGTCCGGGATAACGGGTATTGGCATAGTAAAAGTAGTTGTCGGCCACCAGGGTCTTGCTGATCCAGTTCACAACAGGCTTGGCCACAACCGCGGCCTCGAAGCGGTTGTTCTTGCCGATCATCCAGGCGGTCATAATGCCGCCGGCGCTGCCTCCGGTGACAAAGAGCTGGTCCTCGTGCGCAATACCCCTCGCGATGCAGGCATCCACCCCGTCCATCACATCCTGGTAATCGTCGCCCGGGTAATTGTGATAGAGCAGGTTCCCGAATTCCTCCCCGTAGCTGGTGCTCCCTCTTGGGTTGGGATAAAAGACGATGTAACCCGCCGCGGCATATAACTGCATCTCGGCGGAAAAGCGGTCCCCGTAGTTAGAGATAGGGCCGCCGTGGTTCTCCACCAAAAAGGGGTACTCCCTGGCCGAATCATACTCCGGCGGATAGACGATCCATCCCTGGACGGGCCGCCCGTCCACGCTGGAGTCATACCAAAGCTCTTCCACTTTGCCCAGGCTG
>JBNKHB010000220.1:0-4381 GCA_050290125.1 Robiginitalea sp. | reverse complement strand
AGTAGGGGGCAGGTCCCTGATCTTGATCCTCTCAGGCCGCTCCGGGGCCATTGGGAAATTGTAGATAACCAGCGGAAAACTCTGCCTGAAAAAGGCCCCGGGTGCTTGGTGGTTTTTGCTATTTTTGCCCATGCAAAACAACGTCCTGATCCTCGATTTCGGTTCCCAGTATACCCAATTAATCGCCAGGCGCGTGCGGGAACTGAACATTTTCTGTGAAATCAAACCCTTCAATCACCTGCCGGAAGACCTCTCGGAATACAAGGCTGTAATCCTTTCCGGTTCGCCTTTCTCCGTCAGGGCCGAAGACGCCCCGCACCCGGACCTCTCCGAAATCAGGGGTAAAAAACCCATTTTGGCCATCTGCTACGGCGCGCAGTATATCGCTCATTTCAGCGGCGGCAATGTGGCTCCTTCCAAGACCCGCGAGTACGGGAGGGCCCGCCTGGCGCACGTGGAGGAGGATCCTTTCTTCCACGACGTGGCTGCGGGCAGCCAGGTTTGGATGAGCCACAGCGACACCATCCAGGCACTGCCGGAAGGGGCGGAATTGTTGGCCAGCACCCACGACGTAACCAATGCCGCGTTTAAGATTCCAGGGGAGAAGGTCTACGGCATCCAATTCCACCCGGAAGTGTACCACACTACGGAAGGGAGCGTGATCCTCAGGAATTTCCTGGTGGAGATCGCCGGTTTGGAACAGAACTGGACCCCGGCCGCATTTGTGGAGACCACGGTAGCGGAACTGAAGGAGAAAATAGGCCAGGACAAAGTGATCCTGGGGCTCTCGGGCGGGGTGGATTCCACCGTGGCCGCCGTTTTGCTGCATCAGGCGATAGGGAAACACCTGCACTGCATTTTTGTCAATAACGGATTGCTTCGCAAAAACGAATTTACCGAAGTGCTCGACCAGTACGAGCACATGGGCCTGAACGTGAAAGGCGTTGACGCTTCGGCACGTTTTTTGGATGCGCTCAAGGGAGAATCCGATCCGGAAAAGAAACGGAAAGCCATAGGCAGGGTGTTCATCGAAGTCTTTGACGACGAGGCCCATCTGGTGGAAGACGCCAAATGGCTGGGGCAGGGGACTATTTATCCCGATGTGATCGAATCCGTTTCGGCTACCGGAGGCCCGTCGGCTACCATTAAGAGCCACCACAATGTGGGCGGCCTGCCGGATTTTATGAAACTCAAGGTTGTGGAACCGTTGAAGATGTTGTTTAAGGACGAAGTGAGAAGAGTAGGGGCCAGCCTCGGTATTCCCGAGGAGCGTCTGGGGAGGCACCCGTTCCCGGGCCCAGGCCTGGCCATTCGTATCCTTGGGGACGTGGACGCGGAAAAGGTATCCATCCTGCAGGAAGTGGACCATATTTTTATCAACGGATTGCGCGAATGGGGCCTCTACGACAAGATCTGGCAAGCCGGGGCGATCCTGCTCCCGGTGAACAGCGTAGGGGTCATGGGAGACGAACGCACTTATGAAAAATGCGTAGCTTTACGGGCAGTGGAAAGTACGGACGGAATGACCGCCGATTGGGTGGATCTGCCCCACGAATTTCTGCAGAAGACCTCAAATGAAATTATCAATAAGGTGCCAGGGGTGAACCGAGTGGTCTATGACATCAGTTCCAAGCCTCCGGCAACCATAGAATGGGAATGAGATGAACCGCCTATTTACCTACTTGCTGCTGGTTGCAGCCTTTGTGCTGATAGGTTGCAAGGCCAGTGCACAGCAATTCCGCACGCATGCCGTGCAACAAGGCGAAACCCTGTTCAGCATCGCCCGGGAATACCACGTAAGTGTGGGGGACTTGCTGAAGTACAACAAGGAAGTCCGTCAGGATCAGCCGCTCCGGCCCAATACCATCCTGGTGATCCCAGGCCAGGCCCCCGGACAGAGCGACTCTACCGCAGTTGCCAGGCGGGACAGCGTAGACCTTTCCCAACCGATCAATTTCCACACCCACCGGGTACGGCGCAAGGAAACGCTTTTCAGCATCACGCGCCGTTATGAGATCTCGGAGGACGAACTCAAGCGCTATAACTCGGAGTTGTACTCCAGGCCCCTGCAAAAGGGCATGGTGCTGCGGATCCCGCAATTTGCACCCGGATACCGGGAAGCCCTGGAACTGGAAAGCCAGTTGAGCGCGTATACCGTAAAGCCCAAAGAGACGCGTTGGAGCATCGCCCATGACTTTGGGATCACGGTGGACAGCCTTTTGGCCCTGAATCCGGAACTTCCCCGTAATACCAGTTACCTGGCGGTGGGGCAGGAATTGCAGGTGCCTAAATTGCCAGGAGAGGACGGTCCGGAGCAGGAGACCGAATTGTTCGTCTCCTATACCGTACCCGCCCAAAAGACCTTGTTCAGCCTGAGCCAGGAATACGGTGTCCCGCGCGAGGAGATCCTGCGGTTGAATCCGGAGATCGTGGAACGTGGCGGTTTGCAACAGGGCATGCAACTCCGCCTGCCGGAGAAGAAAGTGGACACCATGGCCACTGCCCAATCGGAATTCGTGTTTTACGAAGTAAAGCCCAGGCAAACCGAATATTCCCTGACGCGGAAGCTGAACATGGGCTGGTCCGAACTGAGGACCCTCAACCCGGACCTGGCCAAAGGCCTGAAAGCCGGCATGGTGCTCAAACTTCCCAGGAAGAATGCCGAAGGCCTGGAGATCAAGAATACGCTGGTCCTGGACCGCTTTGATTTGCGGGACAGCATAAACCGGCAGCATGTGCCCCAGTTACTGGTGCTCTTTCCGTTTCGGTTGGACCGCCTGAATTTATCGGACCGGGAGGCCACCCGCGAGCGGATCCGAAACAACAATGCCCTCAAATACAGCCTGGGCCTGTATTCCGGACTTTTGGTAGCCCTGGATTCCATATCGGAAATGGGGATTTCCGTTGAGGTGAAGACCATGGATACCGAACTGAATCCGGCCAGGGTGCGCAACCTGATGATGCAGGAGGACCTGAGCCGGCTGAGTGCGATCCTAGGGCCCCTGGATCCGCGTTCGGTGCGCGAAGTGGCCGCCATGGCTTCGGAGTTGGACGTACCCGTGATCGCACCGGTACCCGTTGCCGAAGATGTGCCCCTGGAGAACGTATTCTATTCCTTTACCGGCGAAAAGCAGCTGAGGGACAAATTGCTGCGCTTTATGGCTGCCCAGCACGCAGATCAAAATATCATAGTGATCTCCGACAGCGACAACCGGGCCGCCGAGGAGGCGATCCTGGAGGTCTTTCCGGCGGCGGAACTGGTGCCCCTGAGGGAAGAGGAAGAGAACATCTCGCTGGATCTGGAAGCCTTCCAGTTAGCCCTGGTCGAAGAACGGGAGAATTGGGTATTCCTGGAAACCGATAATTTTAAGATCGCTTCCAGTGTAACTTCTATCTTAAATTCCTCGAATACGGAACTCACGCCCATCCGGATGTTTACCACGGATAAAGGCACGGCCTATGACAACGACGTCATCTCCGCCACGCATTTGTCCAATCTGAGATTCACCTTTCCTTCGGTCTACAGGGAGGCCCCCAGTTCGGCTTTCACCCGTCGTTATCGCCAGCGCTTCGGAGGGGAACCGGATCGATACGCCGTGCGCGGCTTTGACCTTGGGATGGATATCCTGCTCCGGTTGGCCTACAAGCTGGACCTGTTCCTGGTAGCCGACCAGATTGGCGTCACACAATACAGCGGGAATAAATTCAATTATATGAAAGAGCTGCAGTCCGGTTATTACAACACGGCTTCCTATGTCCTGATGTACGACGGGCTTCGGATCAAAGAAGTGGCAACGCCATGACATCGCGTGTCGTATATACCGGAGGCCTGCGGACCGAGAATACCCATCTTCGGTCGGGCAGCGTATACATTACGGATGCCCCCCTGGACAACCAGGGCAAAGGGGAAGCCTTCAGCCCAACCGACACCGTTGCCACGGGGGTTGCCAACTGCATGCTGACCGTTATGGGCATCAAGGCGCGCGACCTGGGCGTGGTCCTGGACGGGGCCGTGGCCGAGGTAACCAAGCACATGGCATCGGATCCGCGCCGTATCTCACGGGTGGAAGTTAACGTCTCACTCCCATCCGGGGTGTCCGAAAAAAACCGGAAGATCCTTGAACGTACGGGCCTGCATTGCCCGGTGATCCTGAGCCTGCACGAGGCCATTGAAAAGGAAATCCGTTTTTCTTGGGACCTTTGAGGATGGTTTGGGCTTTGTTGGCGGGATTCGTATGCCTTGGCATTTCTGCCCAAAACGAAGACGGGATGCGGTGGGAACCCGATTTCAGGTTAAGCTGGAGTGACTTCAGGGGGACGCCCCCGCACAGCAAACGCGTAGCGGCTACCACGGCCAGCGGGATCAGTTATAATTACCGGA
>JBNKHB010000219.1:0-4392 GCA_050290125.1 Robiginitalea sp. | reverse complement strand
GTATGGGTACTGGACTGGTACAATTTCATCGTGCAGCACAATCCCACACCCACCGTGGAGCGGGGAGGGTACAGTGCCGAGACCGGTTCCGGCAATGCCCATGTGAATCCGCTTCGCGACAGGGAACACGGGCGGATCTGGCGGGTGTTCCCCAAGACGCTGGAACCGGAAGGGCTCCGGTCGTTGGACCGGGACGACACGGACGCCCTGATCGATGCCCTTTCGCACGACAACCTGTTCTGGCGTAAGACCGCCCAGCGACTCTTGATCGAAAAGAACGACCCGGAGGTGCTTTCGGATCTGCTGGAACTGGCGGAGTCCGCAGATGCGGATGCCACCGGGATCGCGCACGGGGCCCTTCATGCCCTTTGGACCCTGGACGGGTTGGGCTTCCTCCCGGAAAACGAAGCAGCCGTAAACGGTGTGCGCAAAGCCCTTTCCCATTCCTCTGCGGCGGTGCGAAAAGCGGCTGTTCAACTACTGGACCGGGCCACCTGGTCCGATGAAGCGCTCCTGGGCTCAGGCATCCTTTCCGATCCGGATCCGGAAGTGCAACTGGCTGCCCTGATCGAGGTGATCGACCGTCCTGCCTCGGGTGCCCTGGGAAATGCCATTTATGATCTTTCCAAGGAGGAGGGCGTACAAACGGATTTCTGGCTGTCCAAGGCGGCCTATGCGGCCGGGGTGAAGCACCGCGATGGTTTTCTGGCCGCCTTCCGGTCGGAGCACCCGGACTTCAGGATCGAGGCTCCCGTCCCGGTAGAACGGCAGCTCCAGGACCACGACGACAGCCACTGGGGCACGGTGGAGTTGCCTACCTACAATGAAGCTGCGGGCATTGACATGAACGGGCTGATCTGGTATCGCAAAGAAGTCATGCTCTCGGCTGCTGAGGCCAGAGGCAGGGCTACGCTCTCCCTGGGGCCCATCAACGATGGCGATGTTACCTACGTGAACGGCCGCAGGGTCGGCGGACTTTCGGATGACCGGGATACCGAACGGCTATATCCCATACCATCGGGTACCCTCAAGGCCGGCGCGAATACCATTGCCGTACAGCTGCAGGACGACGGCGGGTGGGGCGGCATCTACGGGAAGCCGGAGTTGCTCTTCCTGCAAACCACAGGCAACAAACATTCCCTGGCCGGGACCTGGAAGTACGAGATTGAAAAGAATACCGACCTGAGCGAAGTGAATGTCTTTGACGGAACGACCATCGCCGCCGTCCTTGCCAAGGAATACATGGTCCCCTCCGACGCCGGCCGTGAGGGGGATCAGGAGGGGATGGCCGACGCCGTGAAAATCCACATCAAGACCATTCCCAATGAAATGAAGTACGATGTGACCTCCTTTGAGGTAGCAGCCGGGCAGGCGGTGGAACTTACCCTGGAGAATGTGGATTTTATGCAACACAACCTGATCATCGTTCAGCAGGGAGCCAAGGAAAAGGTGGGCGAAGCGGCCGACAAACTGGCCGTTGATCCCCGGGGAGCGGAGCTGGAATACGTGCCGCAAATGCCGGAAGTGCTCTTTGCCACGGGACTTGTAGACCCGGAAGGGAAAGTAGTGCTCACGTTCCGGGCGCCGGACAAACCCGGCGTTTACCCGTTCATTTGCACCTTCCCGGGCCACTGGCGGATTATGCAGGGTACCATGACCGTAACGCCTGCTTCCTTATGAAAGACCTTCGTTTAGGGGCGAGCACCTGGCTATGGGAATCGCCGTTCAGGACAGCATCCATCGCGCGATTCAAAACCATCAAGGAGCTGGGGTTTGACGTGGTGGAGATCCCGGTGGAAGACCCGGCGTTGATCGATCCCGAAGAGGTGGAGAAAGCCTTGGGGGACTACGGGTTGGAGGCCACGGTCTGCGGCGTATTCGGCCCCACCAAAGACCTTACCCACGAGGATCCGAAGGTGCACGCCTTCTGTTTTGACTACCTGCGCAAGTGCTTTGAATTCAGCCGGGCCTGGGGCACGGACTTTGTGGCGGGGCCTATGTATTCCGCCGTAGGCAAGGCCCGGATGCTGCCTGAGGCGCAGCGACAGTTGGAATGGAACCGGGCGGTGGAGAATGTGCATCAGGTATGCCGGATCGCGGAACAATTTGACTGTGTGGTAGCCCTGGAACCCCTCAACCGCTTTGAATCCGATATGGTGAATACGGCCGAGGACGTCATGCGGCTCGTTAACGCCATTGACCATCCAAGGGCACGCGTACTGCTGGACAGCTTCCATTTAACCATCGAAGAAAAGAACCTGAAGGAAGCGGTGCTGACGGTAGGCGACCGATTGATCCATGTCCAGGTCTCCGAGAACCACAGGGGGATCCCCGGGACGGGACTGACGCCCTGGAACGACTTTAAGGCGGGCCTGGATGCCGTTGGTTACCAGGGCGCCGTTGTGATCGAGAGCTTTACGCCGGAAAACAAGGAACTGGCCGGGGCGGTCTGCATCTGGAAGCAAATGGCCGACAGCCAGGATGAATTTGCGGCGCAGGGACTGAAATTTTTAAACGATTTATTTAAAGCATAAAACACGAACCATGAGTAACAAAAAGATCCGTGTGGCCATTATTGGGTTGGGCTTTGGGGCCGAGTTTATCCCGATCTATCAAAAACACCCCAATGCGGAGCTGGTGGCCATTTGCCAGCGCACCGAGTCCAAACTGAAAGAGATCGGGGATGCTTTTCAGATAGAAAAGCAGCATACCTCCTATGAAGAACTCCTGAAAGACCCGGACATCGACGCCGTGCACATCAACACCCCGATCCCGGACCACGGGCGGCAATCCATCATGGCGCTCAAGGCCGGAAAACATGTGGCCTGTACCGTCCCTATGGCGACGACCCTGGAGGAATGCGAGGAGATTGTCCGGCTCACCGAAGAAACCGGACTCACCTACATGATGATGGAGACGGTGGTGTATGCCCGGGAGTTCCTTTATATGAAAGAACTCTATGAGACCGGTGAACTCGGGAAGATCCAATTCCTGAAAGCCAGCCACCAGCAGGATATGGACGGATGGCCCAATTACTGGCCGGGCCTCCCCCCCATGCACTATGCCACGCACTGCGTGGGGCCCGTCCTCGGATTGACCCGCGCGGAAGCGGAATCCGTGTCCTGTTTCGGATCGGGTACCATCCGGGAAGAACTGATCCCCCATTACAACTCGCCGTATGCGGTGGAAACCACCCACATAAAATTCCGGAATTCCGATCTTTCCGCCCAGGTCTACCGATCCCTTTTTGACGTGGCCAGGCAATACCGGGAAAGCTTTGAAGTATACGGATCCAAAAAATCGGTCGAGTGGCCCCTGATCGAGGGGAATCCGCTGGTGGTGCATACCGCCAAAAAACCGGAGCCCGAAATTCCCGAGGAAGTGGAATGCCCGGATTTTGCTCATTTGTTGCCGGAGGCCATTCAGCGCTTTACCACCCAAGGGGTGTACGATTCCGATGAGAATGAACATTTATCCTTTACCCAGGGCGCCGGACACGGGGGTTCGCACCCGCACCTGGTGCACGAATTCGTGGATGCCCTGGTAAAAGGCAGGCCGCCCTACCCCAATGCCCGTCAGTCCGCCAATATCACCTGCGTGGGCATCCTGGCCCATGAATCCGCCCAACAAAACGGGACAGTGCTTCGCATGCCCGCCTTTACGCTATCTGAATAACAACAACCAACCTTAATAAACCATACCGTCATGGAAACCGCTCAGAAACAAGATTCCCTCAACATCAACCGGCTGTTTTACGGGAGCTGCTTCGCCCTGATTACCACCGCCTTTTCCTTTAGTATCCGGGCAGGGATCCTTCCGGAACTGGCAGAGACCTTTGACCTGACCGCTGCTCAATTAGGGACCATCAATTCCATGTGGTTCCTGGGCTTTCCGATCACGATGATCATCGGAGGGCTCACCTACCATACGATCGGCCCCAAGCGGTTCATGCAATTCGCCTTCCTGGCACACACCGTTGGGATTATCCTGACCGTCTACTCAGGGGGCTACGCCGGACTGATCCTTTCCACCCTGCTGATCGGCCTGGGGAACGGCTGTACAGAGGCCGCCTGCAACCCCATGCTGGCGGACAGCAGTTCAGGCAAACGCATGAGCACGCTTTTGAACCGCTTCCACATGTGGTTCCCCGGGGGTATTGTGCTGGGCAGCCTGATCGGCTACGCCATGCAGGAGGCGAACCTCGGGTGGCAGGCGCAGATCTGGATCCTGATGATCCCTACGGTGATCTATGCGTATTTGTTTTACGGCCAGGTTTTTCCGAAGCCCAAGAGCCAGGATGCAGCCAGCTTAATGGGGAATATAAAAGGCATGGCATCCCCCCTGTTCCTGTTTATCGCCTTTTGCATGATGTTCACCGCTATATCGGAATTC
>JBNKHB010000218.1:0-4412 GCA_050290125.1 Robiginitalea sp. | reverse complement strand
GATCGGATCGATTACGTCAAACTGCCCTGTTTGGGGCGCACCCAAGGCGGCCAGTACGTGGTGCGCAGTTTGGATATGGAGTACGACGCCATCGTGCGCCTGCGTGCCAACATCATCCAGGCCGCACTGCTTGATTTTCAGCCGGATCCCGGGGCCCGATATGCTTTTGTATTGGGGCACGAGGTAAAGGGGGTGGCACAGGAGGTCATCGACCGCTGCGAAGGGGTGTTGGAGATCCCGCAGCTGGGGACCAAGCACTCGCTGAACGTATCCGTATCGGCGGGCCTGGTACTCTGGGATTTCTTTGCCAAACTCCGCGCATCAAAAAACCCCGGTCCAGGGGATCCGGGGTCTATCGAGAGTTTGAGTTAGTTAGTTTCTTCAGAAAAAGGAGGTGCAAGAAAAAAAATCAGGAGCAGATTTGCAAAAATTCTCCTAAACTTTAACACGCTCCCGGCCGATGGCAGCTTCGGCCATCCGGTCCAGCACCAGCTCGTAATCCTCCCGGCTTTCCACAAAATCCAGGTCGCTGATGTCGATGATCACCGAGTGGAGTTCCGGCGAATTCCGCATGAAGTCAAAGTAGCCCCGCTGGATCTGTTCCAGGTATTCCGCCGGGATCCCCGATTCGTATTCCCGTCCCCTGTCGGCAATCTGTTTCAGTAGCCGCTCCGTATGCTGGTACAGATACACGTACAGGGCGGGTTTGCGCACCTCGGAGTACATGATGCTGAAAAGCTTGCGGTACAACAGGAATTCGTCTTCCTGCAAGGTGATCTTGGCAAAGATCAGGCTCTTATAGATGTCGTAATCGCTCACCATAAAGCGCCGGAAAAGGTCCAGTTGGCGCGTATCTTCAATAAATTGCTGGTAGCGGTCCGCCAGGAAGGACATTTCCAGCGGGAAGGCATAGCGGGATCGGTCGTTGTAGAATTTCGGCAGGAAAGGGTTCTCGGCAAAGCGTTCGAGGATCAGTTTGGCGTTCATCTCCCCGGCCATCATGGTGGCAAGGGTGGTCTTGCCAGCGCCGATATTCCCCTCGATCGCCACAAAACCCAGGTCTGCGAACAGGGCCGGGCGGTCCGCAAAGAGCCGGAACTCCGTTTTCCGAAGGGCAGAGCGATCCTTGCAGGTCTGCAACAGGTTGCGGCTGTCCTTCTTTAGTTTCGGATGGTAGATTTGCGGGGCGATATCCGCCAGGGGCCGGAGTACAAAAGCCCGGCGGTCCATACGGGGGTGCGGGATGCTCAGGCCGTCGCGCTCCACAATCTGATCCCCGTAGTAGATAATATCCGCGTCCAGGGTCCGGGAAGCATAGCCCGTATCGGCGCTGCGCTGCCGCCCGGCCTGCTTTTCAACCTCCAGCAACACCTCCATCAGGTCTAAGGGTTGAAGGGACGTTTCCACGGCGATGCACAAATTCAGGAAATCCTCCCCTTCAAAGCCCCAGGCAGGCGATTCGTAGACAGGGCTGATCGCCCGTACGGAACCCGCCTTCTTTGAGATCAGGAATACGGCCTGCTGCAACAGCCAGGCGCGGTTGCCCAGGTTGCTGCCCAGGGAGAGGTAGGAAGTGACGGGCTTATTGGCCATGAGGCAAAGTACGTAAAAACCCGGGGAATCGGCCTGTGAAAATCCCTCCCGGGATCGCGCCGGCCTGCGGTTCCCAATGCCGCCAAACCAGCACATCGGATCGCTGTCGTTTGGTTATCTTTGCGCATCTAATTGTATGCAATATGGCGTTCCTGCGCAATCTCCTCGCGGCTATCCTGGGCACTCTGGTGGCGGCGGGCATTCTTTTTTTTATGTTCCTGCTTTTTGTGAGCCTGATGGATAGCGGGGACCAGGTGCGGGTCAAGCCGCATTCCGTCCTGGAGTTGAGTTTCCCCTATCCCATAGACGAATACGGCGGTTACAACCCGGACGATCCGCTGGCAGGGCTGTTCGACCCCAGCCAGGGGCTGAATGAAATAACCAAAGCCATCGCGCTGGCTGCAGAGGACGACCGCATCGATGGGATCAGCCTCAACGGCACCTACTTGTTATCGGGCATTGCACAGACCCGTGCCATCCGGGAAGCGCTGGCCGATTTCAAGTCCTCGGGCAAGTTCCTCTATGCCTACGGGGATTTTATGCTGCAAAAGGACTATTACCTCTCCAGCATTGCGGACAGCGTCTTTATGAACCCGGCGGGCACATTGGATTTTAAGGGCCTGTCGGCTGAAATCCTTTTTTTCGGGGATTTTCAGGAGCAGACCGGCCTGAAGATGGAAGTGGTACGGCATGGGAAGTACAAGAGCGCCGTTGAGCCCTTCCTTGGCAATGAAATGAGCCCGGAGAACCGCCAGCAGGTAACCGAACTGCTGGAGTCCCTTTGGGGGAGCATCCGGCAGGAGATCTCCGAAAGCCGGGGCCTGCCTGCAGACAGTCTGGACGGCATCGCCAACAGCGTTGCCGGCCGCACCCCGCAGGGAGCGGTTCGCACCGGCCTGGTGGACGCCCTGCTGTATCGGGACCAGTACCTGGAAAAACTCCTCCGGGCCAGTGATTCCGATGCAGAGGAGGTCCCTATCGTGCCGTTGCAGGAATATATCCGCGCCATCAAGAGCAAACGCCAGCACACGGGCGATGACCGCATTGCGGTGATCTACGCCCAGGGCGAGATCATCTACGGCGACGGGGGGCCTGACTTTATCGGGCATGCCCGGATGCAGGAAGTACTTCGGGAGGTGCAGGACGATGACCGGATCAAGGCAGTGGTACTGCGCATCAATTCCCCCGGGGGGAGTGCACTGAGTTCCGAGATCATCTGGCGGGAGATCAAACGCACGGCCGAGAAAAAACCGGTGGTGGTATCCCTGAGCGACGTGGCGGCCTCCGGCGGCTATTATATGGCAGTGGCGGGGGACCGCATCCTGGCCGAGCCCACGAGCATTACGGGATCCATCGGCGTCTTTATCACCATCCCGAATATCAGCGGGCTGGCGGATAAGATCGGGATCAATGCGGAACAGGTGGGTACCCATGAGCTATCCGCAGACTACTCTTTGTTTGAACCCCTGAGCCCGGAGTTCCGCGAAGTGTTGCGGGACGGGATCGAAGAGAGCTATCAGAATTTCCTAAAATGCGTGGCTGAAGGCCGGAACATGAGCATTGCCCGGGCTGACAGCCTGGCCCAGGGGCGTATCTGGAGCGGGGAGGACGCCGTCCGGCTGGGATTGGCCGATGCCCTCGGAGGCATGCCGGAAGCGCTTCAGGAAGCGGCGGACCTGGCGGAACTGGAGTCTTACCGGCTGCAGCTGTATCCGAAATATAAATCTGGGCTGGAACGGATCATGGAAGATTTGGGCGGGGCCGGCGTCACCTCGGGCCAGGCCTTGCTGGAAAAGGAATTGGGAGCGGAATGGACCCAACTACTCGACGAGCTACGCGGACAACTGCGCCGGGAAGGCCTGCAGGCCCGTCTGCCCTTTAGCCTGGAGATCCGGTAGGCATGCAGTTGCGGGATCAAAAAGCGGCCTATCGCGTCTACTTGTTCCTGGGGGCGCTCTTCATTACCTCCCTGGTGGTGAGCAATCTCATCTTCCAGAAATTCTTTTCGTGGAAGCCCTTCGGGGAGGAGGTGACCGTTTTGGGGGCGCCCTTGTTCGAACTCTCCGTGGGCATTTTGCCTTATCCCATCACCTTTCTGATCACCGACCTGATCTCCGAGGTGTACGGACGCAAAAAAGCGAACCAGGTCGTGACCGCCGGGATCTTTGCCTCCTTCTTTTCAATGGGGATCATCTATGTTGCCAACCATGCCCCGGCCATCCCCGGTTCGCCGGTGAACGACGAGCTGTTCAGCACCGTCTTTGCGCTGTCTCCCATCGCGGTGCTCGCCTCCATGCTGGCCTACCTGTTCGCCCAGTACATCGACATTGCCATTTACCACTTCTGGAAAAACCTCACCAAGGGCCGGTTCTTATGGCTGCGCAACAACTTTTCCACCTTTTCCTCCCAGATCGTGGATACGTTTACGGTTGTTTCCCTGCTCTGCCTCTTTGGGGTCCTCCCCTGGGAGATGTTTTACGGCCTGTTTATCTCCGGGGTTATTTTTAAGATTTTTATAGCATTCCTGGACACCCCGCTTCTCTATATCTTCGTATATATATTCAGAAAACGCTTCGGGTTGAAGCTCAACGAGGAGATCGCACTCGAATTCTAAAGCGGTCGGACGTCGAATGCAAGCGTCCTCCGATACCTTTTTGGCATCCCCTGCGTTATTGGATCAGTGACGGCCCGAAGGGTCGTACCAACACGGACCTTTTTATGAAAAAGAAACTCTTGAAAATTGCGGCGGGCATCCTCTTGTTCCTGCTGTTATTGCTGATCGGCATCCCGCTACTGCTGGAAGCCAAGATCGGCCCCAT
>JBNKHB010000217.1:0-4471 GCA_050290125.1 Robiginitalea sp. | reverse complement strand
TATATGAGGACAAGATCCCGCTGGATCCGACAGTGATGTCCGTTTGCGAGGAATTCGGGCTGGATGCCACAACCGTGGCTTTGAGCGGCGGGGAAGACTATGAATTGCTCTTCACCATCGCACAGGAAGATTTTCCGAAAATAAAAGGGAATCCGGACCTGACCGTGATCGGTCATATGTCGGAAAAGCAGGAAGGCCGCCGGCTGATCACACGGGCGGGTGCCGCAGTGGAACTGAAGGCGCGGGGTTGGAATGCGTTCGGAGAGGGTTCCTGAAGCCTCAGGCTACCTGCTGGTGGGCAGGCTGTGCCGCAGCTGCATGGCGCCGCTGGTAAATATTTTCCAGGGTTTGGTTGATTTCCCGGAGCTCGGGAGTAAGCAAGGAAAGGTTGCCGCTTACGTCGGTGGTTACCTGCTTGCCGCAATGAACGCAGGAGTATTCCTTGATGTGGGAGGTTACTTTTTTGGAGACCGAGTAGTGATGTCCGAAGATCGAGCAGAAGAGCTTCTTCATGGCTGTAGGTTTTTAGGGGTTCATGGCTGGCTTCTTGTGGTTTGGGGACCGGAAGCCTATGGGGTTGCAAATTTGGTTTCGTCGATGGTTTACCTGGCTTGGAAGTAAACATTTACAACTCAACGTCCTTAGTTACGAAAATATTGGGTATCCCGGATGTTTTTTTGCTATTTTTCGTCCAACCGCTCACAAGCCGTCAACATTCGACTTCACAAAAGCGGCAAAACCGGGGTCAGGCCCCGTTAGCATCAGGCTGAACCGAAATGACAAAACGCGCCGTCTGGATCCTGGGCCTGGCCCTTTTTTCGCTCTTTTTCGGCGCGGGGAACCTCATCCTGCCGCCACAGCTCGGCTTGAATACCGGCGAGCTCTGGTGGCTGGTCTGTTTGGGTTTCGGGATTTCCGCCGTCCTCGTCCCGATGTTGGGGATCCTCGCGCATGCCAGATTGCAGGGCAGCATCTTTGATTTTGCAGCGAAATTCTCGCCCCGTTTCAGCCTTGTATACTGCATTTTGATCTATGCTATTGCCATTGCCCTTCCCTCCCCGCGGACGGCTGCGGTAACACATGAGATGGCCATTGCCCCATATCTTGGGGCCAGTTCCCTGGCCACCAGTATCGTGTATTTCGGACTTGTTTTTTTACTGGCGATGAACCGTTCCCGCCTGGGCAGCCTGATCGGGAAATGGCTTACACCGCTGATCTTGCTGGCCCTCGTTTTGCTCATCGGCGGCAGCCTGTTGTGGCCTGCCGCTGTCCCGGGGGCTTCCGCTGTGGAGCATCCGCTCACCGACGGCATCCTGGAAGGCTATCAAACCTTTGACGCGATCGGGGCCCTGGTTTCCGGAGGCGTAATTTTGGTATCCCTGCGGTTGGAGCAGCCTCAGTTGGATGTGCGGCAACGGTTTCGGGCGGTAGCCTCCGCGGGATTGCTGGCCGGGCTCTTCCTTTTTATCCTTTATGCCGGCCTAATACTGAGCGGAGCTCATATGCAGGGGGTAATGGATGCCGAAAGTTCGCGGACGGAGCTCCTTACAGCCCTCAGCGTACATGCACTGGGAGGGCCCGGCGGATTGGTGCTCGGCGTGTTGATTTCCCTGGCCTGCTTTACCACGGCGGTAGGGATTGTAACGGGCACCGCCGATTTTTTCTCAGGGCGATACGGGAATTCGAGACGGATCTATTTGCTCACAACCCTGGCCGGTTGTTTGTTAGGGGTGATCATGGGACAGATGCCCGTGGATTATATCATCGCGGTGGCAGTGCCCGCCCTGATGTTGATCTACCCGATTACCATCGTGCTCATCCTGCTCAACGCGATGCCCGCTTCCTGGACGCCGGTTTCGGTATTCCGGGCGGTGATCTTGGTGACCCTGGCCTTCAGCATCCCGGATTTTTTGGAGAGTATCGGTGTGGCCGTTGAGGGGAATGCCTTGGCGGATTGGATCCCCTTACGGAAATTCCGGTTGGCTTGGCTGCTCCCCGCGGCATGGACGTTCGGACTGGGAAAGGCGTGGGTCCGGCTGCGCCGGTAACCGCCCGCCTGCATTCCGTTTGCGCAGGATTTGATCATCAACCCGAGCCTGCGTACATTTATCGGGACTTAAATTGCAACCAAATGGCTGAATACTACAATTACATTAAGGCGGTTCACATAATTTTCGTGGTTACCTGGTTTGCCGGTTTGTTTTACATGCCCAGGCTCTTCATCTACCACATCGAAGCCCGGGAGAAGCCGGAAGCGGAGGCTCAGGCCCTTTCCGCCCAGTTCCGGATCATGGAGAACCGGCTGTGGTATATCATAACCTGGCCATCCCTTTGGTTGTGTACCATTACGGCCGTCTTGTTACTGGTCATAATGCCCCAATGGCTGGACCAGGCATGGATGCAGATCAAACTCGGTTTTATTGTCCTGTTGTACCTCTATCATTGGATCATGCACCGCATGTACCTGAAATTCCAGCGGGAGGACTTCAATTACACTTCCGATTTCATGCGCATCTGGAATGAAGGGGCCACGATGATCCTGTTCGCGGTGGTTTTCCTGGCCGTGCTGAAAAGCACCTTCAACTGGATCTGGGGGGTGGTGGGACTGGTGGCGCTGGCCGTTTTGCTGATGCTCGGCATCCGCATGTACAAGCGTTTTCGAGAGCGGCGGGGCGACCCTTCGTAAGCCTGCCGGAACAGGGCTTAGGCCCGCTGTGTCCTTCGGATTTTTTGGTGTGATTATTGCTATCTTTACCCCTAAAGCCGACCCCCTTGTTCAAGAAAATGTCATTGCGGACCCGGATCTTCGTCTCGATGATCCTGTTGGTGCTGATCGCATCGGTCCTGATCGCAGGGGTAACCATCTACCAGTATCAGGAGCAATCCAAGGACTACCACGAGGATCGCCTGGAGCGGAAGGAAGACCAGATCAAGCAGGCGATTGCCTTTGAATTGCAGCGAACCACCTATCCCGTTACCACCGAGAACCTGGGCCTGATCTTTAAGGATGAGATCTACCGGATCGCCATCATCGAAAACGCCAACTTCAATATCTACGATCTGGAGGGGCAGCTGATCAAGAGTTCCCGTCCCCGTTTCGATATCGATTCCGTGTCCATGTGCCTGGAGACCCATGTGCTGAATGCGCTGCGGACCAGCCTGAATAAAAGGTATGTGGAGGCGAGCGCCGCGGCTGGGGACTCCTACCAGGCCTCTTATACTTATATAACCGACAGCCGATATAAACCAATCGGCATATTAAACCTTTCCTACTTTGAGGAGAACACCTTTTACGAGTCGGAATTAAGGGAATTCCTGCTTCGGTTGGGCGCGGTCTACCTGATCATGTTGCTGAGCGCCATTGCCCTGGCTTATTTTATTTCCAAGTACATTACCCGGTCGCTGCAGACGGTTTCCGACAAACTGACCCAAACCCGCCTGGCCCGAAGCAATGAAAAGATCTTCCTGGAGGACCCCAGCGAGGAGATCAGCAAGCTGATTGTGGCCTACAACAGCATGATCGACGAACTGGAATTGAGCGCGGCGAAACTGGCCCGGAGCGAACGCGAACAGGCCTGGCGCGAGATGGCCAAACAAGTGGCCCATGAGATCAAGAACCCACTTACCCCCATGCGGCTGAGTGTCCAGAGTTTTGAGCGGAAATTCGACCCCTCGGACCCCGAGGTAGAGACCAAGGTGGCCGAGTTTTCCAAGACCCTCATCCAGCAGATCGATACCCTGAGCAGCATCGCCTCGGCGTTCTCCAATTTCGCCAAGATGCCGGCCCAGCAAAACGAGACCCTTAACGTGACCGAGATCGTTAAGCTGGCCCTGGATATTTTCAACGAACCCTACATCCACTTCATTTCCGAAGAGCGGGCCCTGGTGGCCAAGATGGACCGTACCCAACTGATCCGAGTGGTCACCAACCTGGTGAAGAATGCCATCCAGGCCGTTCCCGACGTGGAGAACCCGCGTATCCTGGTTTCCGTGGCTTCGGAAGGACCATGGGCCAAGATCATGGTAGCCGACAACGGCGTGGGTATTGCAGACGCCAACCGGGACAAGGTATTCGAGCCAAAGTTTACCACTAAAAGCAGCGGGATGGGCCTGGGCCTGGGCATGGTCAAGACCATCGTTGAGACCTACGGCGGCCAAATCGACTTTACTTCCAAACCCGGCAAGGGGACCGTATTTACGGTTTGCCTGCCCCGGAATAACAAACATACAACCCCCCAAAATGAAACTGAAGAACGTTAAGATCTCCAAAAGGGACCGCCTGGCCTGGGTGCGCATCGACCGGCCCAAAAAACTCAATGCGCTTAACCGAAAGACCATCGCCGAACTGCACGAGGCATTTGATGCACTGGACGCCGATCCGGAAGTACGGGTGATATTGCTGCGCGGCAACGGACCCAAAGCCTTTGTGGCAGGGGCTGACATTTCCGAATTCGCGGACTACGACGAGGCC
>JBNKHB010000216.1:0-4477 GCA_050290125.1 Robiginitalea sp. | reverse complement strand
GCCTTAAGCCGTTTAGACACTAAAAATGCCGACAGGCCGGATTCGGGCTTAGGTTTGTTCCCCACCCACATCGTAGCGCCAATCTGGCCTCCTGACAGGTGCACTAAGCCGGCGGCACGGATGAATCCGCAGCAGATTCTGTAATCCATTGGTACTAAATCCCATACCGAATCGTTCTACATAAAAACCATACCTACTTATGTCACGATTCAAATCATTGCTGTTGGCGGCAATTTTGTGCCCGGCCATTCATTTTGCGCAGATCGAAGTTAAATGGCAACAAAACCTTTCGTCCAATATTCAATGGCAGGAAGTAACCGCCCTCGGTAACCTGATTGTAAGCTCCGGAGACGGGCTTATGGGGGTGGACACGGAAACCGGAGCGGTTAACTGGAGCCATATCGCCTTTTCCAACCTGGACAGGATGGGCTATGCAGAATTACCCGATAGTCCCTTCTTTACCATTACGGATGGAAACGGCTTTTACCTGATTGACCAGTTCAGCGGTAATAAAGTATTCAGCTCAAAGGATGCCGGGTTCCGGGAGGTGGCCAGCTACTCCTTTTTGTATGCATTCGACGCCATCCTGGTTGCCGGTACGGATATCACAGGGGAACCCATCATGGTCTCCGTCAATATGTCCGACGGCAAGAGAAAATGGGCCATAAACGAAGAATTCGGAAGAATCATCACGGCCAATGACCTGAATTCCGAAGAACTCCTCATCGTTACGCTTTTCAACATGTACAAACTAAATGCCAATACGGGCGACATTATATGGAAAGAAGCGAATTCCGCGGAGGCGGCTCAACTGGATGAAATGGGAGCATTCGGAGCCTTATTGAAATCGGCGGCAGAGGAAATGGTGGCCGATACGGAAATAGATCTGCGATTTTACATGCCCGAAGGCAGCGATGTATTCTACCTCGCCTCCCAACAGGAACGCACCTCAGGATTTACTTCCTCTACCGGCTCGCAAACCGTCAATTACGCCACCAGCTACAACGCATACCGCATTGAAGATGGCAGCAGGGTTTGGCCGGAGGAACTGGAAGTAAACGGAGCCCTGGGGCAGGTTTCCTTTCTCAACAACGGGATCCTGGTACTTCCCGACGACGGGAACCGCACCAAGATCAACCTCTTCGACTATAATACCCAGGAAGGGCTTTGGGGTAAAAAAGGCCGCGGTATTGCCATAAAGGGGGGCGTTTATGATTACCTCCATTCCAGCGATGGCATCCTCCTGGTATCCCGCACCGACAATAACGACTATTTGAATTATCTGGATCCCCACGTAGGGGCCATCACCTTTGAAAAGCCTGTTAAAGTGGATGGTACCGTGGTAGGAATCGTACCGCTGGATCATTCCATCCTTTATATGACGACGGAATCGATGAACATCCTGGACCATCATACCGGAGAACTGAAATGGAAGAAGAGTATCCAGACGACCCCGGAACTCACTGCGGAGTATAATGGTAAGATCTATGCTTTCGATACCAGGTCCGGCACTTTAAAGGTGGTTGAGATGGCGACGGAAGCCGTAACGGACCTCAGCACTGCAGAACTCAGGTTTGAAGGCAGGGAAGCTCCCAAACATCTTGAAATTATGGAGGACGGCATCCTTATCTCTTCTGATCAGAACGTAGCCAAATTTGACTTGAACGGGACCCTGCAATTCCAGCAGTACTTCCCGGGACCACGGGAGAGCGGATGGAAACGGGCCTTGCTCTACGCCTCCGCCGTACGCGCCGCTTATATCGGTGCGACCTCCTACTATGTATCCGGGGCCATGGCCGCGGCATCCCGGGACATTAGGCAGGATGATGCGCTTGCGGGAGAAGTGGTTTCCCAGATAGGCCATGCCTATGGAGAACTGGGGGATGCAGCATCCAGCTATGCCGGAGATGCCTTCAGACGGGCCAATGCCCGGTATAAGGCTACCCAGTCCGGTCGGGATTTCCTGTTTGTGATGTCCAAAAAGGATAAGGACATTGTCCTGCTCAAAGTAAGCAAGGCTACCGGGGAAATCGGAGGTGAAATAAATTTGGGCAAAGACCGCGAACCGATCTATGCGGTGGACGACATTACGGGACAGGTGTACTATCAGGGCGATTCCGGTCTGATCTCCTACCAGGTGCTCCAGGAAGGGCATTCGGGTACTCCAAATCCCACGGGAAAGAACTAATAGCCCATTTCTCCTTAAAAGCATAAAACCGGCGCTTGGCGCCGGTTTTTTTTGCTCTTGCCCGGGACGGCATGCCCATATTCCGAAGGCATTCATCCGGAAATCCGTAACAATCCCATCGATTTGCTAACCAATTTGTAAATTAATCGAAGTATGAAAAAAGGATTCCTGGCATTATTGATCGCATTCGCCTTCATTTCCTGTAACACCAGCAACGAGGAAAAGGGACGAATCCTGATGATCGTTTCAAACACAGAAGATATGGGGGACCCCGAAAAACACTTTGCCGGGAACAATCTTTGGGAAGTGGCGCCTCCGTACCACATTTTTGTTTCTCACGGTTATGAAGTGGATTTCGTTTCGCCGACAGGGGGAGACGTGCCGTTCTCTATGGATCCCATGGGGATAAGCAGTTATGCCATCAAGTATGAGGATTTTAATGGCAATGTAGAAAACTCATTGACGCCGGATAGGGTGGATTACCAGGACTACGAAGCTGTTTTTATTGGAGGAGGATATGGTCCCTTGTTTGACGTGGCCAATAACGGAAGTCTGCTATCCATCATTGCAGAAATTTATGAAAATGGTGGCGTCGTAGGAGGTTGCGGACATGGACCAGGTGCCTTTGCAAATGTGAAACTTAGCAATGGAGAGTACATGGTTAAGGATAGGATCGTATCGACCATGTTCCTTCCCTCCGCTGCTATTGTAGCAAAGGAAATGATCAATGAAATCGAAAAAAACTAGCTGCAGGGATTGGAACAGGGGTGGCCATCGGTACGGCCATAGGAGTCGCAACTGATAACATAGGCCTTTGGCTAAGTTTGGGAATTGCCATTGGGATCGCAATAGGCTTATCCTCAAAGAATAAGCCTAACAAAGAAGATGAAATATGAGTAAGAAACAAAGTTGGCCGGAATTAAACTTTTCGGACATTCAACAGACGTTGGAAACCCTTCATCATTGGATTCAAATTGTTGGAAAAGTCAGGCTAAAAACAATGCCATGGCAAAACCATTCATGGCATGTGGCATTGTATGTAAGTTCCAAAGGATTCACCACCAATCCCATACCTTATGAGGGTAGGATATTCCAAATTGACTTTGACTTTAAGCGACATAAGCTAATTGTGGAATGCTCCAATGCGGGAAGCGCTGAAATGGATTTATATCCAAGAACGGTAGCAGACTTTTATCAGGAGTTGTTTGAAAAGTTGGATGCCCTGGGTATCAACGTAAAGATCCATGAGCGTCCGAACGAAATGGAACCCGCTATCGCGTTCTCTGAAAATACAATCAATAAATCCTATGACAAGGATGCCGTACAAGCCATTTGGAAAGCGATGCTCCGGGCAAACGAGGTATTCAATCAATTCAGAAGTGATTTTATTGGCAAGGCGAGTCCGGTTCACCTGTTCTGGGGGGCATTTGATTTGGCCGTTACAAGATTTTCAGGAAATGATGCTCCTTTACACCAGGGCGGAATGCCCAATATGCCATTGGAGGTTATGCAGGAAGCTTATTCAAAAGAGGTAAGCAGTGCTGGTTTCTGGCTGGGGTCCAACGATTTTCCCTACCCGGCTTTTTATGCCTACGCATACCCCAGTGATACAGATTTTGGCAAACAAGAGGTGGAACCAAAGCAAGCCTTCTGGAGTGATGAAATGGGAGAATTCTTCTTGAAATATGAGGACCTGCTGAAAAGTCCAGATCCTGAAAAGGTGTTATTATCATTTTTACAGAGCACTTATGAAGCGGCCGTCAATACTTCCCAATGGGATCGGACCAAACTTGAGAGGATCGAATGATTCTTTACCAATAGTAACTCTAAATCGGACCTAATGTCAACAATAATAAAGACGATTCCTTGCCGACGAATATTCCTTTTGGTTGTACTTCTGCAGGCCATCGGTGCATTTGTACAAGGCCAGGAAAAATCGGAAGCCGATTTAATTAATGGCAGTCCGATAGACCATTTACCACCCTATATAAGACTTGTAAGTGGTTTTGGAGAACGTCCGGATTGGTCTCATGACGGGCGATTCATGCTTTTTTTGGACAAGCCAATGGGGGAGGTATTTGAATTAGAGTTATCAACCGGAATAATACGTCCAAAAACGAGACATTTTAATCATTACGGATTTACCAGGGCTATGTATTTGGCAAATGGTGATATCCTGCTTTCCGGTCCAAATGCGCTTTTTGACCCCACCGATAATGCGCAAAGGGATAAAGCGCGTGACCTTACCTGGCTATATGTCCTGGATAAAAGTGGTCAAAAACCCCCGGT
>JBNKHB010000215.1:0-4525 GCA_050290125.1 Robiginitalea sp. | reverse complement strand
AATTGTAGTATCTTCAGGAACCACCTGTGACCGACTCCGAGCCATGAATCCAATCCATTGCTTAAAACCATCCCGCTACCTGAACGCCTTATTCCCAATCTGCATCATGCTGCTGCTTTCGGCTTGCGGAGAGGAAGGAACGGGTTCCACCGCCGCAGAACGGCCGCCGAACATCGTGCTGATCATGGCCGACGACCTGGGCTATGGTGACCTGGGGTGCTACGGGCAGGTTCACTTCAGTACGCCGCACCTGGATGCGCTGGCCGCGGATGGGATCCGCTATACCCAGTTTTATGCGGGCTCCACGGTCTGCGCCCCTTCGAGAGCGTCGCTGCTGACCGGCCTGCACACGGGCAATGCCTTTACCAGCGGGAATGTGGAGATGCCTACCGGCGGGCAATTGCCCATCCCCCCGGGTACCCCTACCCTTCAAGGCCTGCTGTCGGAGACCGGGTATGCCACCGGCTGTTTCGGAAAGTGGGGCCTGGGAAACGGAAATACCAAAGGCAATCCGCTGTTGCACGGATTTGATACCTTCTTTGGCTACCACGACCAGGTGCTGGCCCATAATTCATTTCCCGAATTTCTGGTCGCCGACAACGATACCATTTGGCTGGAGAACGAGGTGCAGTACGAGGCGGATTCGCTCTGGCACCGGGGCCTGGGCAGTACCAGCAGCGGCCGGGCCGACTATGCCAACGACCTGATCCTGGAGCGCGCCCTCGATTTTGCGGCAGCGAACCGGGACCGTCCGTTCTTCCTGTACCTGCCCACTACCATCCCGCATATGAACGACGAGGCCGACTTTGACGACCGCTTTGAGGTACCGGAGCCGCACGCCTATTCCGAAAAAGACTGGAGCCCGTCCGAACGGGATTACGCCGGGCTCGTTGCCCGGTTGGATCGGCATGTGGGCCAACTGCGCCGCCACCTGGATTCCCTGGGGCTCACGGAACTAACCCTGGTCATCTTCACCAGCGACAACGGGCCGGTGGCTACCGGTCGCTTTAACAGTACGGGAGGGCTGCGGGGCATCAAACGCGACCTTTACGAAGGCGGGATCCGGGTGCCGTTTATGGTCACCTGGCCCGGGACGATCGCCCCCGGGGTATCGGACCGCCCGTCGGCGGCCTGGGACCTGCTTCCCAGCCTGGCCGCGGTGGCAGGAATCGAAGTCAAACAACCTACGGACGGGGTTTCGCTGGTCCCGGAATGGCGCGGGGAGGGGACCGCAGAATCCTCAGAGCTCTACTGGGAATTTACCTGGGGCAGGCCCACCCGACAGGCCCTTCGGGACGGTGACTGGAAAGCTGTAAGGGATTCACCTGACGCTCCCCTGGAACTCTACGATCTTAAAAACGATCCGGGCGAAACCGAAGACCTGGCCGAGGCCAGTCCGGAGCTGGTGGCCCGAATGGAAAGCCTTATCAAACAATATCAACGTAAAAACTAGAACGCAGGTGAAGCAATCCTACCCAACCCTGATCCTTGCAGCCATCGGCTTGCTGACCCTGGCCTGCAACCAACAGCCAGCCGATACGGCGGCAACCGAAACGACATTGGAAATCCCACCCTATGACAGCCTGCAATTGCCGCAGCGGCCGAACATCGTCTGGATCGTGGCCGAGGACCTTAGCCCGCATATCCCGGCCTTCGGGGATTCCACCATCCAAACCCCCAACCTGGACCGACTGGCCCGGGAAGGCGTCCGTTACACGCGGATGTTCTCGCCCTCAGGGGTCTGTGCGCCCAGTCGGGCCGCCATCGCCCTGGGCATGTACCCCACGCGCATAGGTGCCATGCACATGCGGACCGGCCCCTGGTGGGACTTCTATTATGAACATCCGGATACGGTCTGGCAAAACCGGCGCATCTACGAAGCCATGCCGCCGGAAGACACTCACATGCACAGTACCTATCTGCGCCAGGCAGGATACTACGCCACCAACAATTCCAAGCAAGACTATCAGTTTCGGGCGGAGCTGACCGCCTGGGACGAAAGCAGCGGTGAGGCGCACTGGCGCAACCGCCCCGATCCGGACCAGCCCTTCTTCGCCATCTTTAACCTGGGGGTGACCCACGAATCTCAGATCTGGGCCAGGGCTCAGGATTCACTTTGGGTACCGGAAGACCTGAAGGTACCCGTCCCGCCTTACCTGCCGGATACCGATACGGTACGCCGCGACCTGAGGCGGATGTACTCCAACATTGCAATCATGGACCATCAGGTAGGAGAACTCCTGGGCGAACTGGAAACCGACGGACAGTTGGAGAATACCATTGTCTTCTGGTACGGCGACCATGGCGGCATGTTGCCGCGAAGCAAGCGAACGATGTACGACAGCGGCCTGCAGGTCCCTTTGATCGTCCGTTTTCCCGGAGGGCAATTGGCGGGGCAGAGCGATGAACAACTCCTGAGTTTTGTGGACCTGAAACCGACAATCCTGTCATTGGCCGGTGTCCCCGTTCCCGATAACCTGGATGGGCAGGCCTGGGTGGGCGTTCAGCGGGCAACGGCTCCACGGGCGTATATCCATGCCGCTGCGGACGACTTTGACGGGGTTTCCCATGGCCGCAAACGGGCCGTACGGGACCTGAGGTACAAATACATCCGGAATTTTATCCCGGACCAACCCCATTACCTGCCGGTTACCTACCGGGAGCAGATGCCTTCCATGCAGGAGCTTTTGCGCCTTCGCGACGCCGGAAAACTGGACAGCATCCAGGGACAATGGTTTGGCACCGGAAACAATCCCGAAGCTTTGTTTGACACGCAGACGGATCCCTTTGAGCTGCATAACCTGGCCGGAGATCCGGCGCATCTGGAGAAGCTTGCTGAGTTGCGTGCTGAAATGGACCGTTGGATGAATGAAACCCAAGACCAGGGCATGGTCTCCGAAGCGGAACACCTGAGCCGTATCTGGCCAAAGGGGAAACAGCCGGTAACGGCAGCTCCTGAAATCCAGCTCAGCGAAGGAAAGGTTCAGATATCTACGGCAACAGACGGGGCCGCAATCGGCTACCAGTGGCTGGAAGGGGGGGAATCGCCTCTTAAGGCCTGGCAACCGTATACGGGGCCCGTTCCTCTGGAAACCGGTAAAACGATTATCGCGCGGGCGCACCGGCTCGGGTACGTGCCGAGTGAAACCGCCTCGCTGGAGCCTTAGGCGGTAAGGTCCTGGCGTACCGGGAATCGGATGCGCATGGATTGCCCGTCCTCCAAGCCGAAATAGGCCAGTTCGGCAACCTTGTCTTCGTAGCTGATCTGCGTAATACTTACCGTCTTTACTCCCGGCCGGTCCAGGACAAATGGGGTTGCCTGTTCCAGGCCGTGGATCCGCATAAGGTCTTCCGGGCTTGTACCTTCGGAATCGAGCGCCTGCCGGAAATAAGCTTCCTTATGCGCATGCTGTTCACGGTTGTACAGGGCGGCAGAAGACCAAAGGTGGGTCTCCTTTGCAGAGGGTTGGAACAGGTGCGAATGCCGGCCGTCCCATACCCAGCGCTGGATCCTGCCGGGTTCGAACAGGATCAGCGTAAAGGGTTCTATCCCTGTAGCGTCGGCAGTCTCAAGGAATGCCTCAAAAGATTCGGCCTCAAAGGCCTGCCAAACCAAAAGACCCCGACTCATCCGGTAGGGCGGCGTCCGCTCGTGCGGTTCCAGCCCGCCGTTCATTACACAAGCCGAGCGCCCTAAACCATCGGTGGCGATCCAGGTGCCTCCCTTATCCCCGTCTATGGGGGCCAATACTTGTTGCCCGCCCTCCAGGTCCTTGAACTGCGGCAGAAAGGTCTCTCGCTCAGGCGCTTCGTCCCGGTTTACGGTAAGGAGGTAGCCGGATTCGGCAGGGAGGTAGCTAACGGTACACATGGATGGGGCGGTTCAGTACATTGTATTTTGGGAAAAGATACGGCTATTTCGAAACATCGGGACTAGCCCCGGTCCTTCAGCATATCAGGCCCTTTCACCATTTTTGCATTGTGTTCTTCCACCACTTTGCGGATCTGTTCCAGCACCTCCTGGTTTTGCTCCGCAATATTGAAGCGTTCCGAAGGGTCATGCTCCACATTGTAGAGTTCCGGCACTGAATGATCCACCCTGGTATTCGGCACATACCCACCTTCAGTAATCATATGCGCTTTATACGGACCTACCCGAACAGCGTACAATTCACTGCCGCGGTAATAGAACATCTCCTTGCGAGGGCTCTCGCCGTCGCCGAACAAGACCGGGCTCAGGTCTACCCCGTCCATGATCCGATCTTCCGGCATGGGCACCCCGGCAACCCGGCTAAAGGTATTGAACAGGTCCAGGGTACTGCCCATTTCCATGACTACCTTAGGCGCGATACCCGCGCCCCAGAAAATGGTAGGCTCCCGCATGCCCCCTTCCCATGTGGTGCCCTTGCCTTCGCGTAGCATCCCGGCCGTACCCCCGGAAATTTCGGTCGGTAGCCAGGGGCCATTGTCCGACGTGAAGACCACGATGGTATTATCGCTCAGGCCCTCTTCCTCCAACATAGCA
>JBNKHB010000214.1:0-4532 GCA_050290125.1 Robiginitalea sp. | reverse complement strand
CGGCCCTGCTCACATCCAGTACGCCATCACCCAGACCAGCGCCAAGCGCAAGGGCGCAGTGGACGCGTGTGTCGACCTGCTGATGTGGCTGACGGCCCCCAGACACGTGGGCCCCCTCGTCAAGGAGATCAAGGCCTTCCTGCCCGCCATCCGGGATGTCTTGGAGGGAATTGACCGCGAAACCCTGATCCGCAAGATGATTTCAGTGGAATTCAGCCGTTTCCTCGACCGCTATGGCAAAACCGGCGAAGCAGAACCGGGCCCGGGAACCGAAAACGATTCCTTCCGCAAAGATGGCCATGCCCGGTACTTTATAAGCCTGGGAGAGAAGGACGGCCTGGACTGGATGCAGCTCAAGGACCTGATCAAAGCTACCACCGGCCTGGGGAGGGAAGACGTCTTCCGCGTGGACGCCAAGGATACTTTTTCCTTCTTCAGCACGGAGGCGCAGCTGGCGCCTTTGGTGTTGGAAAGCTTCTCCGGCAAGCGTTACCGCGGCCGGGGCATTCACGTTGAACTCAGCGGAGACCCGGGCGGCGGCCGAAGTGGCGGAAAACGGAAGCACAAGCCTGCCCATTCCCGCAAGACCGGCAAGGTGAAGGCTAAAAGGAGCGCTGGGAAGGGAAAAAAAGCTGCCGGAAAGGGAAAAGGCAAGAGCCGGAAAAACCGTCGGAATTAGCCGGAATCACGGCGTTAAGGCAACGCTAAAATTTGGAAGTCAGGGCTTTTTTTTGCTTTCTTAGCAGTCCGAAGTGGAAAAGGAAGAATGAGGTACCTCCCGATTGTAATTATTTTATTTCTGAGTATTTTATCGGTACGCGGGCAGGACGATTCCTCCGGTGGTGATAAGGAAGGTACGTTCCGCGCCCGGGTGATCAACGCTCAAACCCGGCTCCCGCTGGAGAGCGTTCACGTTATCAACCTGAACCAGGTAGTAGGTACCATAACCAATCCGGACGGGGAATTCGGCATCCGCGCCGCCGTCAATGACACACTCTATTTCTCCTACCTTGGGTTCAAGTCTCAGAAAATCAGGGTTACCAACGATATGTTCCGCTTCAGCGATACCGAGATCGCCCTCACCGAACTGGCCTATGCGCTGGAAGAAGTGATCGTGCAGCCCTACCAGCTTACCGGGTATTTGGAGATCGACGTAAAAAACCTGCCGGTCAATACGGCTTATCAGTACAGTATTTCCGGCCTGCCTGTGAGCTATGAGGCAGGGAGCAAGAACCCGAGCGCGGTGACCAAGGTGCTGGGCGCCATCCTGAATCCCGCCGACCTCCTCAGGAATTTGTTCGGCAAACACCCGCGGCAGATGCGAAAACTGCGGCAAATCAAGGAAGATGACCGGATCAGGGATTTACTGGCTTCCAAGTTCGACCGGGAAACGCTCAAGGAGCTACTGCAATTGGAAAAGGTGGATATTGAGGACATCCTCACCAACTGCAATTATTCCGAATCCTTTATCGACACTGCCAACGACCTGCAGATCCTTGATGCCCTGAGCAGCTGCTATGAGGAATACAAGGTGCTGAACCGGCAAAATTAATTTTAAAGTTCCCGACGCATTTTTTAGTTTTAGGAAAATCTTTGCCGCATGAAAAGACTCCTGCTCCTGCTTGCCACCGCCACGCTCCTACTCCAATGCAAGCAAAAGCCCGAGCAGGTAGCCCAAATCCCGGCAGAGACAGCTGTGGAAACGGAGCAAACCAGGGACAGCGTACCTTTCCTTTGGGAAGCCGCCAATATCTATTTCCTGCTTACCGATCGCTTTAATAACGGGGATCCGGAGAACGACCTGAACTATGACCGGACCAATGCCACCGGCCCCTTGCGGGGTTTTATGGGAGGCGACTTAAAAGGCATCACCCAAAAAATCGAGTCCGGATATTTTAACCGACTGGGCATCAATGCTATCTGGTTTACCCCGGTGGTGGAGCAGATCCACGGGGATACCGACGAGGGTACCGGAAACACCTATGCCTATCACGGCTACTGGGCCAAGGACTGGACCGCACTGGATCCCAATTTCGGTACCCGGGAAGACCTGAGGCAACTGGTGGAATCCGCACATGAAAACGGGATCCGTATCCTGATGGACGTGGTATTGAACCACACAGGCCCCGTTACGCCGGAAGACCCGGCCTGGCCAGAAGATTGGGTCCGGCTGGAACCCACCTGTGAATTCACCGATTACGAGACCACCACCGCTTGCACCCTGGTGGACAACCTGCCGGATGTCTACACCGAATCCGACGCCCCGGTGGAATTGCCGGACGCATTGCTGGCAAAGTGGAAGAACGAGGATCGCCTGAGCGCCGAATTGGACGAGTTGCAGGTGTATTTTGACCGCACGGGCTATCCCAGGGCGCCCCGGTTTTATATCATCAAGTGGCTCACCGATTACGTGAACGACCTGGGGATTGACGGTTTTAGGGTGGATACTGCCAAGCACGTGGATGAAAAGGCCTGGTCAGAGCTCTATCTGCAGGCCTCGCAAGCTTTTGAAAATTGGAAACGTCAGAACCCCGGGAAGGTATTGGACCAGAATCCGTTCTTTATGGTGGGCGAGGTTTACGGCTACGGGATCTCGGGCGGCAGGGACTACGACTTCGGCGACAAGATCGTGGACTACTTCGATCACGGCTTCAAAAGCCTGATCAACTTTGAGCTTAAAACAGACGCCTCCCGTTCTTACGACCGGATCTTTAACAAATACAACCGCCTGTTGCAGGGCTCCCTCAAAGGCCAGGGCGTACTAAATTACCTCAGTTCCCATGACGACGGGGAACCCTTTGACCCGGAGCGCACGCAGCCCTTCCGCGCTGCGAATGTCCTCTTGCTCACTCCGGGGGCGTCACAGATCTACTACGGGGACGAAAGTGCGCGCAGCCTCCAGATTGAAGGCGCGGTTGGCGATGCTACCCTCAGATCCTTCATGAATTGGGAAGAAATCGATAGCCTGCCTTTTACGGGAGAAGTCCTCGAGCACTATCAAAAGCTGGGAAGCTTTCGCAGGAAGCACCCGGCCGTAGGGGCCGGGCAGCACCGACGCCTCTCGAGCAGTCCGTACGTCTTCAGCCGTACCTATACCGATGGGGAATACCGGGACAAGGTGGCCATAGGGCTGGACCTGCCTGAAGGCGAGAAATCCCTGTACGTCCGGGGATTTTTCGGGGAAGGCACCCGGCTGCACGACGCGTATTCAGGTACTGAGGCAACGGTCAGTAACGGGCGGGTTGCCCTGGACACCCCATATACGGTCGCCTTGCTGGAACCCATCCCGTAGTTTGGCCTATTGCTGGGAATGAAGGGCCATGCGGTTGCCCTCCGAGTCCATGAACAAACCCATATAGCCGTATTCTTCCGAGATTTGGGTCTTTGGTTGGATCACACTGCCGCCAGCTTCTTCCACGCGGTCCAGACAATCCTTTACATCCCCGCAATTGAAATATATCAAGGTACCGTGGGTATCGCTAGGCCGGTAGAAATCAGGATGTTTGACCAGGGATCCGGATGCCCCGGTCTTCTGGGGATCAAACGGGAACCACCCCATTTTTAATACCCCCATGTCGTGGAGGGAAATTTCAACCTGCAATACTTTTTCGTAAAATGCCTTGGCGCGGTCCATATCCGTCACGGGGATCTCAAACCAGCCGACCATATTTGATTCCATATCTATACAGTTGTTAATAGTCAGGTTTAGGATTCAAGCCGGGTTTTCAGTGATGCCAACCCTTCTTCAAAGTCTTTTCCCACCATTTTGTCCATGTTCATGAACAGCATCATCAGCCGCATGGGGAAGCCGTTGGTACCTTTGAAGCCCCAGCGGACCTTACTCCCATCATCGCCGGCAGGTTCAACTTCCAGATAGGCGTCCGAGGTCGATTTCCAGGGTTTTATAAAGCGGAGTTCAGATTCTATGCGCTTGCCGGGGACGATGGCGGTAATCTCCTGCTCGCCGGATCCTACCTCCTTATTCCCCTCCCAGCTGCTGGTGGCCCCCACAGTGCCGTCCGTTCCCTTGAACCCTTTTTTCATGTTCGGGTCCTTGCGGGCCCAGGGCGACCACTCATCCGAATTCTTCAGGTACTTCAGGTATTCGAAAACTTCAGGAGCCGGTCTGGCGATCTCAATGCTCCGGGATACGTCGTAACGCGCCGGTGCCAGCAAGTACAGAATAATCAGCAGGAATACGATCCCGAGCAGAATGTAAAGGAATGTCATCATGATGGTTGTTTGTTAGTGATTAATGAGTTGAAGCGCTGGGGGAAAGCGATCAAAAGGTACTAAAAAATCATGTTCGGCCCGGATAGCGCGCCAGAATCTCATCGGAAGATTTTACGGTTTTCCGGGCCCAATCCAACCGCTTTTCAAGGATTTCTTCTTCCTTCAATGGCCAGGGCAGGTTGGATTTTCGCAACCTGCCGCTCAGGACATACAAGAGGATTGCGGCCGCCACTGAAATGTTCAGGCTTTCACTGAATCCCACCATTGGGATGCGTACGGTGGCATCCGCCTGCTCCAGC
>JBNKHB010000213.1:0-4558 GCA_050290125.1 Robiginitalea sp. | reverse complement strand
CTTAAAGAAGAAATTGGCCCAGATGACTTTGGATACGGCCCCGATCCAGGGCATGAGGAGCACCAGGGTACCCACGATCACCCCAAAAATGCCGGCAACGCTCAATTCCAGTCCAAAGAGAAGGATCAGCACGTAAACGGCAATGCCCACAGCCACTCCCACTGCATAGGAAACATACATGGAGCCATAGTAAAAACTGGGTTCTATGCGGTACTTCAACCCGCATTTCGGGCAGGTTTCCTTTACGCGGTTAAAGCTCCCCAGGTTATAGGGATGGCTTTCAAGAAAGTCCCCCTCGTGGCACTGCGGGCACTTTAAGAATAAGATGCTGTAGAGTTTACTGCCTTTAGGAATCATTCCTTCCTGATTTAGGCCCCAAAGATATTCTATGCGGGACGCACATATTGTGACCTAAGTTACATTCCCGCCGGGCCATTTCCAAGGCCGTTGCCGGCAATCTGCTGTAGATCCAGGGGTGTATATGTCCAATTTTCATCCGGCGCCGGCAGGCTTTGCCATAAATAGCTATATTAGGTGCACCCAAACCATGTGCCGCCGTCCTACGGCATGGCGAAAGCGGTCCACCCCAGGGCTGTAAACAGCAACTTCAACCAATATTTGAATGACCTCAACGCTCAAGTCAGGCCGGATCCAGTCGATTGATATCCTAAGGGGCCTGGTCATGGTAATCATGGCTCTGGACCACGTACGCGATTTCTTTCATTTGGGCGGCGCCACCTCCGATCCCCTTGATCCGCACACCACAACGCCCATCCTGTATTTTACCCGGTTCATCACCCATTACTGCGCTCCGGTCTTTGTTTTTCTTGCCGGCACCTCGGCCTACCTCTACGGCCGCAATAAGACCCGGAAGGCACTGGCGCGATTCCTCTTTACCCGGGGGTTGTGGCTGATCTTTGTGGAGATCGCGATCATGAGCTTGCTCTGGTGGTTCAACCCGAAGTATGAGTTGATCAACCTGCAGGTGATTTGGGCGATCGGGTTGAGTATGGTACTGCTCTCGGCAATTGTTTTCTTGCCGCTGAAATGGATTGCCGTTTTAGGCTTTACCATTGTTTTTGGCCATAATTTACTGGATGGCATCACCGTGGAAGGGCAGGATCCGACCGCCATCCTCTGGTACATCACGCATCAGTCTGGGATGGCGTCTTACGGCGACCACGTAGTGCTTTTCTATTACCCGGTACTGGCCTGGGTGGGGGTAATGAGTCTGGGCTTTGCCTTCGGGACCTTCTATGACCGGGAACGATCCGCAGCCTTCAGGAAGAAATGGTTATTGCGGATCGGAGTGGGGGCTATTGCCCTGTTTTTTGTGCTGCGGGGATTGAACGTATACGGGGACCTCTTTCGTTGGGAAAGCATCGACCGGGGGGGCTTTTATACCTTCCTGAGTTTTATGAATGTGACCAAATACCCGCCTTCCCTGCTTTTTGTACTCATCACCTTGGGGCCGGCCATGCTGTTTCTGGTGGCAATTGAGAACGTTCAGAACCGGCTTACGGACTGGCTGCTTGTTTTTGGACGGGTACCGTTCTTCTATTATGTGATCCACGTCTTTGTGATCCACCTGGCAGCGGTGATTGGCCTCTTGATAACCGGAGGTAACTGGCGAATCATGATCGTTGATGCTTCCTTGTTTACCGGTCTCTGGGATGGATATGGTTATCCCCTGTACGTGACCTATCTGGTATGGATCGGAGTCGTTATCCTGTTGTATTTTCCAAGCCGCGCATATATGCGCTATAAATTGCAGAATAAGCACAAAGCCTGGTTGAGTTACATGTAACTTGGTCGGCTTACCAAAGCGTGAAACCCTAAGGATCTGACCTGAGATGAGGATACGGAAACGCATAGCCATCCCCGCCTTATTGCTTGTTCTCCTAGCAGTGCTGACGGCATTTCTGAATCCCATTCTGGAGGGAAGCCTGAAAGCCTATCTCTCTGAAAAACTCGTGGTGCATAACCGGGATGCCCGATATGCGCTGGATTACCAAACGCTGGAACTTAATATTTTCCGGGAGCGCCTGCGCCTGGGCGGTCTTCGGGTCCGATCCACGACCTCGGTAGATAGCGCAGCGCCAGGAGATCGGCTGCAGCAGCTGCTGATCCCGCAAGTTACCCTGAGTGGTATCGGGCTCACGCATTTCCTATGGGCCGATGAATTAGAACTGCACGCCATCGAATTCGACAGCCTGATGGTACGGCTGGATAAGCATCGAGAGTCCGTAGAAACGAAGAAAGGTGGGGTCCGAATCGATTCCATCAAACTGCCGGGCTTTTCGGCTTTTAAGCTAGGTGCATTCTCCATTGGCCACTTCCAATTACAAATTCGGGATTCATCGGGGCAGGATACCCTGGCACGGTTCCACGGGAACGACCTGCTGCTGAAAGGGGTGGCTTTTGCCGAGACAGAGCGGGGAGACCGCGAAGCCCTGATCCCCGGCCTTACCGGGTTGGAATTGGAACTGGGTCCCCAAAAATACAATTGGGGGAACGGGCTCTACGGGCTGGATTTCGAGTCCTTCCACTATCGCTTTGAGGGCGGCCGGCTACGGATCGATAGCCTGTCCATGAATCCCGAAGGCGGGGAAGAAACCTTTGCCCAACGGAACGTCCACAGTTATGAAATGTATACGGCAGCTTGCCGGTCTCTCGAAATTACAGACCTGGACCTGGCCGGGTTGCTGGACCAGGGTCGTTTGCATATGGGAAGTGTTCGCATTGACGGTCTCAACGCGCAGATTTTCCGGGACAAGACCAGGCCCTATGACACCGGCCGCAACGTGGCAATGCCTACCCAAGCCCTGGCGGGCATCGATTTTGAGATCCGCTCCGACTCCGTGGTCCTGGACAGTGCTTATTTGGGATATTATGAACGGCTGCCCGATACGGACCAGCATGTGGAAGTTTCCTTTCACGAACTCTTTGCCGTTATCAGCAATATCCGGACGACCCGGCAAGCCCTGGAGGGTTCCGATACCTTAAAAGTGGCGCTGCGAAGCAATCTGCTGGAAGCCGTCCCCGTGAGCCTGGACCTGCGCATGCCCTATGCCTCGGACCGGGTATTGCTCTCCGGCCGTACCAGCGGCAGCTCCAGGCTGCACCAGTTGAACCCGACCATTTATCCGGCGTTGAACATGCGCTTTAGCGGCGGGCGCCTGGACGGGATCTACTTTACGGCATCCGGCAACTACCACCGGATGAGGGGGGAGCTGGAAATGCTTTACACCGACCTGGAAGTTGAATTACTGGATCCGGACCACGACACCAGAAAGACCCTTTCCTGGCTGGCGAACACCCTGGTAAAGAATTCAAACCCAAACCGCCGGGGGAAGACCATCGTCGGGATGATCGACTTTGAGCGGACGCCGTATAAGGGGGTATGGAATTACGTCTGGAAATCGGTGCAGTCGGGAGTGGTGAACACCCTCAACCCACTAGGGGAGCGGCGAAGGGAATAGTGCGGAAGTAGGGATCACCTCTTGCCAATGGCCGGTTCTTCGAGCCCCTCCGGTTCCTCCCGCAGCGGCGGATTCATCCAGAATGGTGACCCTTCGGGTACGTCATTAACGGCTTCCTGCAGAAATACCGGTTGTGCGGCATCCATAAAAACACCCTGCGCGGGGGGAGAAGTTACTGGCTTAACTTCCTGGACAAAGAATTCGCGGAACTGTTGGAAATCGCGTTCTTTCCACTCGTCCATCAGGTTCCCGTTGTTGTCCCGTACGCCTTTTACCTCAAATTGAAATGGGTTTTTGGTCAGATCCGGGTTCCGGTTCCTCTCGATATAGGAAGTAACCGTGTTGATCATATCCCGGGCTTCGTCTACCGGCATGTCCGGGACCACCCAAACCAGTTCCCCCTGAGGGATCACATCTTTGACGGGGATCTTCTTTCCGCGGTACCGGATCATATAGATGGCATTGGCTGCGCTGATGGGATCGGATTTCCCGGAGAATTCCACTCCCAGGCAAACGCAGCGATGATCCATGAATTTACTGAGCGTTCTAAATGAAGGAGGGATGCGCAAGGTAAAATTATTCTGGAAGGAGATGTAGTTCAGAAACATCTTACCGGCCTGTCTCCGGTATTCCACCGAGAGGCCAAAGATCTGCTTCCCCGCCCTCGGATTGGGGCCAATTACCCAGGGCCGCGGATCCTCTTTGGTCCTGTAAATGGCGTAATCCAGGCGGTGGATCTCATATTTCTTTGGAGAGATGAACAGGGTGCCGGTGGCATGGTAGGTGGTGCGCTTCCGGGTGAAATGGATCTGGTAAAGCGCTTCCCCGTCCAGGTAGGTCATCGGGCCCAGTTTAAACGAGTGATGCGCCAGCAGGTCGCGGTCAAGCTCGTTGATAAAATCAAAGGCATTGATCTGGTGGTTCCGAATGGGGTCATGTACACGCAGGAGGCTGAATTCATTTCCGCCGTAGCCCGGCAGGTAGGCATTGTGGATGATCTTCCGTCGCGTATCGTAGTCATAGGGCAAGCCCGACAGGGAATCTCTTTTAAACTCTTCGTTTTTCAGTAGCCGGTA
>JBNKHB010000212.1:0-4562 GCA_050290125.1 Robiginitalea sp. | reverse complement strand
GTCGCGGGTGATATTGATCGGTATGAACCAGGGTGCTTCCTGCAGCGCAAACGCCAATTGTTTTGATGAGTCCGGTAAAGAGTCCCCGGCAATAACCGATAGGATGTATCTTGCATTCGCAGATTGTCTTGTATTCACACCGACCTGAAAGTGAATCTGTTCCAGATTGCGCTCCATTTCGGACCTTAGGCTAATGAGGTAATCCCTTTCCTTTTCCAGGTCCTTCCTGTTTTCATTCCAGTTATTGATGCCCAGAGCGATCAATATTCCAATCACCACCAGCACGATCTCCCCTACGGCGTAAAGGACATATTTACTGAAGCGATTTTCCGTAAGGAGCCGTTGACGGATTTGACGGAAGAAGCGGAGCATGGCTGGGATTGTCGTTCTGAATAAAGTACGAAAAAGATCCCATCATACTGCATATCAGTCCCAAATGACGCTGAGGGGTTTCATTTGCCTTGGGAGTTACCTTAAAAGGTCCGGCATCCGCCTAACGGAACTTAATGTAAGGCACCTGGAAATTGATGATCATCTGGTTGAACCGGCTGGTAAAATCCTGTCCCAGGTTGCCGTAAATGCCGTCCAGACGCGAGTTGTAGTCCGTGGTAATCAATTGCAGACTGTCCAACTCCACCGGGGCCGTATCACCGATCCCGAGCCGTACGGATACATCGTTGAAACCTTCCAGGCGGATCCGACCGCCGGCCCCGTAGAGGGAGACGGAATCCTTTTGGTAGCGGGCATCCATTTCTTCCCTGTTGCGCTCGTAGAACGGATAGAACAGGGAGGTGGTATTGGCTCCGGTATCCAGGCCAAACAGAAATACGTCTTCCTCGTATTGTACAAGGACGAGCGGGTTATAGCCGTCCAGCGCCAGGTTCATGTCCTCGGGTGCGCCGGTTTCCAGCGGCACGGATAACTCCGCGTTGCTTATGCGGATCTCCCCCATGGCCTCGATTACCGGAAACCCGATGATCCCGTGGATCTGGTAGTCTATCGGAGGAAAGTGGAGGTCCTTGTCGTCAAAGACCAAAAAGACCACATTGGTAAATGTCATCTCCCCGATTTGCAGGGTATCCGCCACGGCGAGGTCGCTGTTGACCTGCGACCCGGTAAGGGTGCCTACCTCAAAACCGGATGGGATAATCTGTAATCCCAGTTCCTCGGCCAGCGACCTTTTGACGGTAGAGAAATTCGCCCCGGTATCAAAGACCATTTGGGAAGAATTCCCAGCGGGGAACCGGACCTCGATGTTCTTAAGCCCGGCCTTGTCCACGGTAAACGGAATGGAACTTGACTTGGGCTTGGTAACGGTTTGTTTCCCCACATCCTTCAGGGCGGCCCAGATCTTCAATTCGTTCTTCATCCCGGAGGCTTCTTCCGAATCCAGCGAGCTGCCGTAGTAATGCAACAACTGTTGGCCGGTGCTGAGGGCCTTGGCGTATTCAAACAGTTTTACATGGTTCGTGATCTTGGTAGCCAGGATATGCCGCTTCAGCAAATTGTTGATCAGGGTGCCGTCATCCGCCAGCAACGAATCAAAGAGGGCATTGGCCTTTGCGGGCCTGTTGAAAACGGTATGGGTAAGGGCCTGTTGATAGCGCCTGGCGGTGCCGTGGGTTTCAATGGAATCCCCGGCAAAGAAGGATCTTAACTGGAAGTATTCCTTTTGGTCAAACAGGCTTTGCAGGCGCTGCATCTGCCGTTTTTCGTGCAGCAATTCCTCGTCTCCGTTGCCGCAGCCAACTGCCAGGAACAAAAGCGGTATGAGTATATGGATCGGGAGTTTCACGGGTATCGCTAATTTATGCAATACCGCGGTAAGTCCGGTCATGCCGGGACCGGGCATATCTTTAACCTGGGAGCCCCTATTTTCCGGTTAAAACACGGTTCCGGTACTCCGAAGGCGACATCCCTTCAAAGTGTTTGAAGTTCTTGTAGAAGGACACCTTATTGTTGAATCCGGAATCGATGGCGATGGCAAAGAGCTTTTCCTCGTTCTCCGGATTGGTCAGCAGCTTTTTGGCATGCTCGATCCGCCTGGAGTTGATCAATTCCGAAAAACTCTGCCCGGCGTTTTCGTTGATGGACCGCGACACCTTGTTGACGGGGGCATCCAGCAGGCGGGCCAGGTCGGTGATCTTAAAACGCTGTTTCAGGTATAATTCTTCCTTATCCATCAGCGAAACGATCCGCGCGTACAGGCTATTGGATTCTTCGCTGCTCATTTCGATGGACGCGTATTTAGGCTTGGCTCGCAACAGGTCCGACCGCTCGGAGTAACCCATGAAAATATCCGCTTTTGCAGCCCCGAAATAGATGAAATAATTCACCATGACAAGCAGCAGGATGATCTCCACATAAAAGATGAGGTTATCGAAGGGATGGGACCTTGTAAAGAACCGAATGACCAACTCGGCGACGTCCAGGGCCTGGACCACCAGCATGATGATAAGGACGATCCTTGCCCACCGAATGGCGGGTTGAAGGTGGTCGATTTCCGTCTCCGGCCGCTGCCGGACACATCGGTTCAGGTAGATCAGGGCATACACGAAAAAGGAAGAACACAGCAAGGCGTCATAGACCTCCAGGGTGCGGTTCCGCTCCGTAAACGGTACAAGCAGCCAATAGACCAGGGGAAGCAGATATGCAATGCGGTTGTCCCTGAATGCGGTGCTGGTATCTTTCGATATGGGCAAACTCTTAGTGTATAAATAAAGCAAAGGACCTACCCAGGCTCCCAACAAAAAGGTGGTCCGGTAGACATTCAGACCAAAAGGGTACCAGCCGTAAATATAGATTAGGAAGACCTGCAGGCCGAGGAAAAGGAATAACAGTCCCAGGATGATGTTGCTTTTCCTGCTGCCCCGCGCTGTAAGGAATAAAAAAACGGACAGGAACAGGCACTGGCTACCGAAAAGAATCAGCAAAACTTGTGACAATACATCCATTTATATCGGTTTGGGGGATATGGACCGGCAGCGGCCCGTCCCTTTCAAAAATAAGGATACCGGTGGGCTTGTCGACCTCCTTAAGGCCGATTTAACAAGCAAATGTTACGGGCCGTTTGGACATTCTTAACATTAACAATTCCCATTGTAAACGCGGTTTTGCGGCTTTCGTGGTAACATTGGGAACCCTGGGTAGTCAATTGTATATGAGAAATTCCACCGTTCATTTTGCTGTATATATCGTCCTCTTACTCGCCGTAGCGCTCTATGCCTGTGGCTTCCCCCGTGGGCAGCAACAGACTGCCGGCACAGGGGCGCCCGACCGGCCCGAATTTGCCGATCTTTTAGAGGAAAAGGCTTCGGCGGCTTTCGATACCCTGGGCGTTGGGGGTGTTCAGTATGGGATTGTTGAAGGGGTATCCCGGTCGTATATCGGGGGATACGGCTATTCCAATTCCTCCGAAGGGTGCCCGATGGACGGGGATCGCCCATTGAATGTAGCCTCCTTGTCCAAGCCGGTAACCGCCATTCTGACGCTTATTTTACACGAGAAGGGAATTATCGATCTCGACTCCAGCGTATTCAGCTATGCTACAGTCCCTGAGTCCCGATTTGCCCCTTATGCCGGGGCAATCACCTTCCGGCGCATCCTCAAGCACCGGGCCGGCCTGGGGATGCCCTCGGTCCCCTTCTTTTCGGCGGCGGATTCGGTCAAATCTGCCTATGACGTGGTTATGGGCGATTATCGCGACGGCAATCCCCTGCAGGTCCTGTACAGGCCGGACAGCGTCTGGAGCTATTCGGGCGGCGGGTATACGCTCTTGCAACAGGCCGTGGAAGAGGCCACCGGGAAAGGCCTGGATGCCCTGGCCCGCGAATATGTCTTCGAGCCCCTGCAGATGACGCACTCGGCATTTAATCCCACCTGGTCCAGGCAATCCTGCAATCCCCAGTATTACGATAGCGGGGGGAAGCCCCAGCAGCCCTATTACACGGTTGGCGGGGCGGCCGGCGGCCTGACGACCTCCTCCGGGGATTTTACGCGGTTTATGCAGGAGCTCATCCGGATGCGTCGAGGCGAGAGTGCGTTGCTCTCAAAAGAGGCGTTCCGGGCGATCGAAGGGGATATCGGGAACGTGGACCTCTCTATTTTCGGCTTGCAATTGGAAGAGCGGGTGGAGAATACGATCGGCTTTTTTGTACACAGGGATCTGGAGGACGTGGCATTGTACCACAGCGGCGGCAATCCGGGTGTGGTGGCCTACTTTATCCTATCCCTGGACCAGGAAAAGGGAGTGTTTTTGTGTGTGAATCACGAGGGAGGCCGGCCCCTCCTGCAGGAACTGGTTTTGCTCTGGTGTGAACACAATGACCTTGGAACGCCTCCTTTTTTCTGATCACTGGCGAGTGCATCTGCACGGGAAATTGCCCGGCGGATAGCACCTCCAAATGACGCCCAGGGTCTACTCCAAACTGTTAAAAACAAGCGTCAGCAAATCCCTGTACAGTTCGGCCCGCAGCACCGGGCCATTCTCAGAGCGGCTCTGGTTGTTGAGTACGGCAATGCTGACCTGGGTGGTTGGATCGTAGAACATGAAGGTACCGTAG
>JBNKHB010000211.1:0-4562 GCA_050290125.1 Robiginitalea sp. | reverse complement strand
CTTTCCCCTTAAAGTGGTTGGTTTTTACCAAAGCGGCATCGCGGATATCGACAACATACGCGTATTTGCAGAGCTGGCCACCGTGCAACGCATCCTGGGTCGGCCCAAGGATTACATTACGGACCTGAACGTAAAACTCCACAACATTGAGGATGCGCCCCCTATGGCCAAGAATTTGGAAGAACAATTCGGGCTGACCGCCCGGGATATCCAGGAGGCCAATGCCCAGTTCGAGACAGGCACGAGTATCCGTAACCTGATAACTTATGCGGTATCGATTACCCTGCTCATCGTGGCGGGATTCGGGATCTACAACATCCTGAACATGTTGATCTACGAGAAGATGAACGATATCGCCATCCTCAAGGCTACGGGGTTCAGCGGGACGGATGTTCAGAACATCTTTATGAGCCAGGCGCTGCTGATCGGTCTGATAGGCGGCGGGTTGGGCCTGGTGATCGGCTGGGGGCTCAGCAGGTTCATCGATTCCCTGCCCTTTGAGACGGAAGCCCTGCCAACCATCAGCACCTTCCCGGTAAACCACAACCCCTGGTATTACCTCATCGGGATCACTTTTGCACTGATCTCCACCTTTATAGCCGGCTATCTTCCCTCCAGAAGAGCCAAAAAAATGGATCCGGTACGGATCATTCGGGGAAATTAATTGCGTGATGACACCTGTTCTTGAAGCCAGAAATATCGATAAGTACTTCACCAAACCGGTGGAATTCCACGTACTGAAGGACATCAGCTTTGCCATACGGCCAGGGGAATTTGCCAGCATTATGGGGAAATCCGGATCGGGTAAGTCCACGCTGCTGTACATCCTGTCCACCATGGATACCGCCTATAGCGGTTCACTGTTCCTTAAGGGGGAGGAGATCAGCGGTGAATCCCACAATCACCTGTCGCAGATCCGCAATGCACATATCGGCTTCGTGTTCCAGTTCCATTACCTGCTGGGCGAATTCAGCGTTTTGGACAACGTCATGCTGCCTGCGCGCAAACTGGCCCGAAAATCCTATGAAGAAGTCCGGGAGGACGCCATGGACAAATTAAAGATGTTGCACATAGAACACCTCGCCGAAAAACGCGCCTCACGCATTTCCGGAGGTGAAAAACAACGCGTGGCCATCGCCCGCGCCCTGATCAACGATCCGTCCATACTGATGGGGGACGAACCTACCGGCAACCTGGACAGCTACAATTCAGAAAATGTCTTTCAGATCTTCAAGCAGCTAAAGGAGGAGAAAGGCCTTTCCCTGCTCATTGTAACTCACGATGAAGATTTTGCGCAACGCACCGACCGGATCCTGCAAATGGAGGATGGGCGGCTGATCAACGGCGGCTGACCCGCCCGCTGGCTATTCCCAGCGCCCCAGCCGTCTGCGCAGGTCCCGGATCTCTTCCTGCAGCTCTTCCATCCGGGTCAGCAACTGTTCCACCACCTGAAGGTTCTCCGGCCCCATTTCCAGATCTCGGTAGAGACGGACCATGCGTTCCAGGCGACCGAGTTCTTCGCGGGGGACTGCGGGTTGGTCCCCTACCTCCACGATGCGGATGAGTTCGTAGTCGCGCAACTGGAATAAAAAGCGCTCTTCCAGGGAATGCCCTGCGCAAAAATCCCGGATCAGAATATATCGTTCTTTCGTCATGGCTTACAATTTAGTTTCGCTGAGCTGTTCAAAAAGCTTTCGCTGCTGATCGGTGAGTTTTTCAGGCAGGCGCACCTGGTAGGTTACCACCAGATCGCCAAAGCTGCCTTCCTGTTTGTACACCGGGAATCCCTTCCCCTTCAGGCGCACTTTTGTATTGTTTTGGGTCAGGGGCTTTACGGTAAGGCGCACTTTGCCGTCCATGGTGGTAACTTCCACCTCCCCTCCCAGCACGGCCTTGGTAAGGGGCAGCTGCACCGTTTTAAAAAGCTGCGGGCCTTCCCTGCGGAATGCCGTATCGTTTTGAATGCGGAAGGTGATATACAGGTCCCCCTTCGGGCCCCCGTTGATCCCGGGACCTCCATAGCCCTTGATCCGGATCGTTTGACCGTCCTCTATCCCGGCCGGAATAGTGATCCGGATATTCTTCCCGTCAAGGGCCAGGGTTCGTTTGTGGGTCCGGTACACCTCCTTCAAACCGAGTTCCAGCGTAGCGTTCAGGTCCTGACCGCGGAAGCCCCTGCCCTGCCGTGAGGACCGCCCGGTAAAACCGCCGAACATCGACTCGAAAAAATCGGAGAATTCGTGACTGGGATCCGAGCTGTAGGTATATTCCCCGTATCCCCCGCTTTTCCTCCGGGACTGGCGCGCCTTCTCAAATTCCTCCGCATGTTGCCAGTCTTTGCCATACTGGTCGTATTTTTTACGTTTTTCCGGGTCGCTCAACACTTCATGCGCCTCGTTCACCTGCTTGAATTTCAGTTCGGCCTCCGCATCGTCAGGATTGAGGTCCGGATGGTATTTCCGGGCCAGTTTCCGGTAGGCGGTCTTGATGTCTTTGGCACTGGCCTTCTTATCCAGGCTCAATACCTTGTAGTAGTCGATAAAATCCATAAGACACCCTATTGGGCATTAAAGTTAATAATATACCAACCCTTCACCGGCTGTTATCCGTACCCGAAAAGGACCGAAAGGATCCCACCGGACCGGGCATGCACCACCAGGGTTACCAGCCCGATAGCCAGCAACAGATACAGCACGATCTTTCGGAATTGTACCTGGCTGATGCGGTCCAGGATCCGCTTCCCTAAATAGGTGCCTACGATACTCACCACAATGAGGATGGGGACCAGATACAGGTCGTGCCGGTGGATGTAACCATTGTAAGCATATACGAATGAACGGCTCAGGTCAATCCCCAGGTCGATCAGTGCCGATGTGGCGATAAACTTTTCCTTGCTCAGGTTAAAAGCGGCCATGACCGCCCCGCGAATGGCGCCACCGGTGCCTAGCAAGCCGGCAAGGAATCCGGAAATCCCGCCTCCGGTTATGGCGTTGTGGTGTGTCGCTTCGATTTCCCGTGTGCGGTCCAGTATAAAAAGAAGGCTGAAACCCACCAGGAATACACCCAGCACCACTCCAAGGATCTCAGGGTTTACGAATCGGCTGAGCCAGGCACCCAGCATGACGAAAAGCACTGCGGGGATCCCAAGGTAGAGCACTAGTTTTTTGTCGATCCCTTTTCTAAAGAATCCGATTTTGGTAAGGTTGCTGGAGAGGTGGTACAGGGCCGTAATGCCCAGCACGGACTGAAAGTCCATGAAGTAACTGGCCATGGGCACGAAGTAAACGGAAGACCCGAACCCGCCGATGGTGCCAAGAACTTCCGCCAGCAGGGCCAGAATCACGAACCAGGGCAAATATCTCGTTAGCATAGCCTTTGATAGGAACCTAAAGGTACACGCTAACACCCTTATGTTCCTCTGATTTTTGTCATAGCCCGGCTTCCTGTTGCCGCCGCCCGATATTTCGGGCAAAAGGTTTGGACGGGACGTAAAAAGGGGATTATATTTGTGCCGCTAATTTCCGGGCCCACGTGGCGGAATTGGTAGACGCGCTACCTTGAGGGGGTAGTGTTCATTTGGACGTGCTGGTTCGACTCCAGTCGTGGGCACTTAAAGCGCAAACCCCGCTCGATTGAGCGGGGTTTTGTTTTTCGGGGACCCGTCAAGCGCTCGCGCTTGTAAGGGGACACGGAAAACAAAACCGCACGGCTTGCAGCCGTGTGAGGTTTGCATTTTCAGGTGGGGCCACAATGGAGCAACGAGCGAAGCGAAGTTACTCCAGCACGATACTGGACGGTCACATTTTCAGGTGGGGCCACAATGGAGCAACGAGCGCAGTGAGAGGGCCGAGCGACCAAAAGGGCTCCTGTGGAGCGCTTTTAGCCAGGAGCCAGCCGGTGCGCAGGCATTCCGAAACCGTTCATTTTCGCAACTCACATCTCCCCCCGAATACGTACCTTAGGCCTCTCAAATCCCACGCAGCCTATGGCAAAAAATGTGGTAGTAATCGGTGGTGGCATCATGGGGCTGAGCTGTGCCTATTACCTGCACAAGGAAGGTTGCCAGGTGAGCGTGCTGGACCGTTCCGGAATGGATGCAGGAGCTTCCTACGTCAATGCCGGTTACCTGACACCCAGCCATATCATTCCCCTCGCTTCGCCGGGCATGATGGCCAAGGGCCTGAAATGGATGTTCAACAGCAGCAGTCCGTTTTACCTGAAACCGCGCGTGGACTGGGATTTTTTTAAATGGGCCTGGTACTTCCACCGCTCGGCAACCCGGGAAAAGGTCGCCAGGGCGATCCCGTTGATCGCCGAGATCAACGTGCTGAGCAAGGAATTATACCGGCAGTGGCACGAGGGCGGCGACTTCGGGAATTTCCAATTGGAGGAAAAGGGCTTGCTCATGCTGTATAAGACGGAAGCCGCCCGCCGTGCCGAGAAAGCCGTAATGGAACGGGCCCAGGAACTGGGACTCGAAGCCAGGGACCTCACAGCTTCGGAATTGTCGGCACTGCAACCGGGGCTGGATCCTGCCATCGACGGCGCCATCCACTACTTAT
>JBNKHB010000210.1:0-4569 GCA_050290125.1 Robiginitalea sp. | reverse complement strand
AGGAATCGGACGCATACGCGATAGGGGGATATCATAAGATTGCTTAATTGATTCAGGAAAAAGCCCGCCCTTACAGGACGGGCTTTTTGCATTTGACATTAGATGTGGTTTCGGATATTTAAGGCCGGAACCAAGTTGACCGCTAGTTCTGCAATTCCTTCTTGGCGAGGTACCAATCCACTTTCTCCAGGGTTTCGTCGGCCAGGCGGGCGTTCAGTTCGTCCAGGGATTTGGGCGGGGGTACGATCACCTTTTCGCCTTTTTTCCAGTCAAGTGGCAGGGCCACCTTATGCTGGTCCGAGGTCTGCAGCGCTTCCAGGGCCCGCAGGATTTCATCCATATTCCTTCCTACGTTAAGCGGGTAGTACATGATCAGGCGGATCTTCTTTTTCGGGTCGATAAAGAAGACGGCGCGGACCGCTGCGGTCTCGCTCTCATTCGGTTGCAGCATGCCGTACAGCTTGGCAACTTTCATATCCAGGTCCGCGATGATCGGGAAGTCGAAATAGACGCCGGTATTTTCCCGTACATTCTGTACCCATCCCAGGTGGGCGTGGATGCTGTCGATGCTCAGCCCCATCAATTCTGTATTCAGCGCATCGAATTCGGATTTGCGCAGGGCAAATCCGCTCATTTCGGTGGTGCAGACCGGGGTGAAGTCCGCCGGGTGTGAAAACAGCACCACCCACTTGTCTTTGGCAAACTCCGAGAACCGGATCTTGCCTTTGGTGGTCAGGGCTTCGAAGTCCGGGGCAGGGTCTCCGATCCGGGGGATGCTTCTTTGGGTTTCTTGTATTGTTTCCATGGTATTTTTGTTAAGGATATTAAATACCCAAAGGTACGCCGGGGCAGGGGGTGGGATCAGTAACAGGGGTTACAGAAGCGGGGCCTGCAACACGATCCATGATGCGGATTTCTTTCGGTTGCCTTGCGTATCTTTATGGGCAAATTATATCGTATGGAATGGAAATGGCAGGGCGTAATGCCTGCACTCACCACCAATTTCACTGCTGCTGATGAGCTGGATCTGGAACTGTTCGCTGCAAATATCCGCGCCCAGATGGAAGCCGGGGTAAGTGGCCTGATCGTAGGGGGTTCCCTTGGGGAGACCAGCACGCTTACCCAGGCGGAGATCGGAAGGCTTACTACCGCGGCCCTGGATACGGCCCGCAGTAAGATTCCCGTTATCGTAAATATTGCCGAGCAGCGTACTTCGGATGCCATCAAGGCTGCTGAGCAGGCTTCGGACCTTGGTGCCCAGGGCCTGATGTTGCTGCCACCCATGAGGTATAAGGCAACTTCCAGAGAAACGGTAGCGTTTTTTAAAGACGTGGCCGGGGCAACGGACCTCCCGGTCATGATCTATAACAACCCGGTGGATTACGGGATTGAGGTAACGGGGGATATGTTCGAGGAACTGCTCGATAGCTGCCCGACGATCCAGGCCGTCAAGGAATCCACCCGGCAGGTGTCCAACGTGACGCTGCTGCGCAGCCGTTTTGGGGACCGTCTCAGCATCCTTACGGGAGTGGATACCCTGGCGTTGGAAAGTTTGCTCATGGGTGCCGACGGTTGGGTGGCCGGCCTGGTTTGCGCATTTCCAAGGGAAACCGTAGCCGTTTATGCACTGGCCCTGGCAGGGCGCCTGGAAGAGGCTCGGGAGCTCTACCGCTGGTTTATGCCGCTCCTGGAACTGGATATCAGTCCGCAATTGGTCCAGAATATCAAACTGGCTGAAGTGGCCACAGGACTGGGATCTGAACACGTACGCTTGCCCCGGATGCCGCTGGCAGGCGCCGAACGCGAGCGGGTGCAGGCCGTAATCGACAAGGCCCTGGCATGCCGGCCTGAACTGCCCTTGTACAAAGAATTAGCTTAGATCCGGGAGCAGCGGGGACCCCACCCTCCCGCCCAATAACAAGTTACCTTCCCATCATGCAAGTACCCATCAGCACTCATGGCGCGCCACGTTTTTAAATGTATCGACGGGCACACGGCCGGCAACCCGGTTCGCGTAGTTGCAGAAGGCGGTCCTAAGCTGAAGGGAAAGTCCATGGCTGAGCGCCGCCTTCATTTTATGGCGGAGTACGATTGGATCCGCAAAGGGCTCATGTTCGAGCCCAGGGGACACGACATGATGAGCGGCAGCATCTTTTACCCGCCGGCGGACCCGGCAAACGACCTGGGCATCCTGTTTATTGAGACCAGCGGCTGCCTGCCCATGTGCGGCCACGGCACCATCGGCAGCGTAACCATTGGCATCGAAGAAGGTTTGATCCGGCCTAAAACCCCCGGGCAACTGCGGTTGGAGACGCCTGCAGGCCTGGTGGCAGTCCGTTACGGGATGGAGGGGGCAAAGGTCAAATGGGTGGCCCTCACCAACGTTGCTTCTTTCCTGGCTGCGGAAGGGCTGGAAGTATCCCTGGATCCTTTGGGCCTGATACGGGTAGATGTCGCCTACGGCGGCAATTTTTATGCGATCGTGGACGTGCAGGAACTCTTTCCCGGACTGGAGGCATTTACGGCCTCAGACCTCATCCGGATGGCACGCCAGCTTCGCCGGCAAATCGGGGATTCCTATCCGGACCGTTTTGTACATCCCGAAAACCCGAACATCCGCGGCCTGAGCCACGTGTTGTGGGCCGGGTCGAATCCATCCGATGGGGCCACCGCCCGGAATGCCGTATTTTATGGAGAAAATGCCATCGACCGTTCGCCCTGTGGGACGGGGACCTCCGCCCGGATGGCGCAGTGGGCGCATCAGGGCCGATTGCGTCCCGGTGACGTATTTATCCATGAAAGCTATATCGGTTCGCGGTTTGAAGGATGCATCCTTTCCAGTACCCAGGTGGGCGGAATTCCGGCCATTGTTCCCGAAATAAAGGGTTCGGCCTGGGTGCACGGCTACAATACCCTTATCATTGACGATACCCACCCGTTTCCCGAGGGTTTTCAGGTGATTTGAGCCCGTTCCATCCTTACGCCGAAGCAGGTTTCATGTTTTAAAGTTCTCTTAAACAAGACAATAAAACCGAATTATTCGTAGTTTTGTTAACGCGATGAAGTCCCTTTTCCATAAAACGGGCGCAGTCGGATTAGCCTTCCTGCTGCTTTTTTCCACGCTCTCCTTCAGCATGGACATGCATTTCTGTGGCAAAACGCTGGTGGATTTTGAGATCTATCACGAGGCGGAAGGCTGCGGCATGGCCATGGACGATTCGCTGATGACGGCCATGGGCTGTTGCAGCGATAAGCAGATCGTGGTAGTGGGTCAGGACGACCTGGACACGCCCAACTGGGATACCCTGGCAGGCGAGTTGCACATCCTGGTTGCCTGGATCGCCGAAGGATATCCTGCGCTCGAACTCCCGGAGATCCGCGAGGCTTTCATCCCCTTTAAGGAGTATTCCCCTCCCAAACTGGTCCGAGACATCCCCGTCCTGGATCAGACCTTCCTGATTTGATTTTATCGGCATTTGACTGAGCCTGCCCGAAGTATTCGCGCGGGCCGCACCTGTTTTGCCGGCGTTTCCGGCTTTCCATGCAAATGACTGATATTTTCAATTATGCTTAACAACATCATTCGGTTTCTGATCGAGAACAAACTGGTAGCCGTATTGCTACTGGTCCTGTTCGTGGGGTGGGGCGTAGCCAACGCACCCTTTGACCGCGATACCGGTTTCTGGCCAAACGACCCCGTACCGGTAGATGCCATCCCGGATATCGGGGAGAACCAGCAGATCGTATTTACGGCCTGGCCGGGACGGTCCCCACAGGATATCGAAGACCAGATTTCCTATCCGCTAACCACGGCCTTGTTGGGGATCCCGGGGGTTCGCACCATCCGTAGCACCTCCATGTTCGGGTACTCCAGCATTTACCTGATCTTTGAGGAAGGGGTGGAATTCTACTGGAGCCGCTCCCGGGTCCTAGAAAAATTGAACGCCCTGCCGGCGAACCTGCTCCCGGAAGGCGTTAGCCCGTCCCTGGGCCCGGATGCCACCGCCCTGGGCCAGATTTACTGGTATACCCTGGAAGGACGCGACGAACAGGGGGATGTTACCGGAGGATGGGACCTGCAGGAACTCAGGAGCATCCAGGACTTCTACGTCAAATATGCGCTGGCCTCCGCCGGCGGGGTTTCCGAAGTGGCTTCCATCGGCGGATATGTGCAGGAGTACCAGGTGGATGTGGACCCGGAGCTTATGCGGCAATACGGGATTGGCCTGGAACAGGTAGTGGCCGCCGTAAAGAGGACCAACAGGGATATCGGCGCACAGACCCTGGAGATCAACCAGGCGGAGTACCTGGTACGTGGCCTCGGCTATATCGGATCCCTGGAGGATCTGCAGCAGACCGTAGTGCGTTCGGAAGGGTTTACCGCCATCCGGCTGAAGGACATTGCGCGTGTGGGCATGGGGCCTGCGGTACGCCGGGGGATCCTGGACAAGGAAGGGGCCGAGGTAGCCGGCGGCGTTGTAGTGGCCCGTTATGGGGCCAACCCGCTGGAGGTCATCAATAACGTCAAGGCAAAGATCGAGGAGATAAAAACCGGATTGCCGACCAAGG
>JBNKHB010000209.1:0-4622 GCA_050290125.1 Robiginitalea sp. | reverse complement strand
GGAATTAGTCACGATTAGCCGTCTAGGTCGTAACAGGGATTAGTCTGATTAATCACCAAGTCATCCGATTAGTCGCAATTAATCGCCCAGGTCACCCTCCCGGCCGTCCGCTTTGGTTCCGTCGCCATAGCCTTCTTTCCCGTGGCAGGACTGGCAGTGCTTGGCATAGAGCGCCTTGCCGATGTTCATGTCCTCAGAAGGATCCGTTGGGTTCTTCATGTTTTGGTATTCTGCAGGCACCACCCATTCGTCCTGCGGCGGACGGCTGAATGCGAAGAGGATTACGGCCATCAGGGCCAGCGGAATAAAGGTCTTGATCGTTTTCATCGTTTAATTTTTAGCTATTTTGTTAAGATTCCGTATAAGGTAAACAATTAGCCCCCAGGAACCCAGAATCAACAAACCAGTAAAAAAGATTATGAAAAGCGGAGTGCGATCCCTGGGGGCCCATAAGGTTCGTTCAAAGTAGGTGGTATCCTGCTGGATAACAGTGCCTACCGGTGCTTCTAAAGAAGCAATAACCGTTCCATAATCATCGTTATCTTCAACCGCCACCTGCAATTCCAGATTGCCGTCGGGGCCCGGGATGCCGGGCGGTACCTCCACTTCGATGCTTCCCGAATCGTCGGTGGATAAAAATTCTTCGCTGATCCGCAGCGGCCGGAACATACGCACCACCTGCACCCTGATCAGGGCGTCTGCGACGGCGCTGTCGGCGGCTGCATCGTACAGGGTGGCCTGCACAAAGGCCAGGCTGTCTTGCCGGACCAGTTCGGCCCGGATATCCGCGTTGCGGAAACTGACGCTGCGGCTGGCGCGCCGGTAAGCGTCATTGCCCGCAAAGGAGGCGCCAAGGGTGTACAGGCCCGTACTGTCCGGCTCGATCTGCCCAATTCCTTCCATGGTAAAGCGGGCTTTACCGTTGCCGTCGGTGGTAACATTCCCCAGGGGGAATTCCTCCCCATCAATCTCGTAATAGACCTCCAGCTCCGCTCCGGGAACCTCCACGGTGGTTCGTTCGATCCGGGCGCTCGCCGCCAGATCCAGATATAAGGGCCCGTCCATCATTTTAATGTACGTGGCGCTCAGGCGCAGGCGTTCCTTCTCCCCGTCCTGTGCATGCACCGGCATTGCCGCTGCCAGCAGCAGGGAGGCGCAAAGTCCGATCAGCGTGTATGTGCGAAAGGTTCTCATGCGGTTGCGGCTTTTGAGGTTGCCTGCTCCTCCATTTCTTCCGCCAGCCTCACGATGGGGATGGCCGGTACGAAACGCAGCAGCAGGGTTATGATCAACAGGGCTCCCGCTAGCGTGGCGGAGGTGATGATCCATTCGTGCCAGCTCGGGAAATAGTGCCGCCAGGACTCCGGCACCCCCTGCATGGGCAGGAACGGGTGCAGCAGGGTAGGGGTAACGATAATGTACCGTTTCCACCAGGAACAGATCACCACGATCACCCCGATGATGAACATGGGCAGCGGTTTGCGTCCGCGGCGGAACAACAGGACGATCACGGGTACCACCAGTCCCAGGACGGTCACGATCCAGAACGGCACGGCGTAATCCCCTGTCAGCAGGGTTTCCAGGTGCACCGATTCGGCCTTCTTAGAGGTAAACAGCGGCATCACGTATTCGTTGATATTGAAAAACAGATAGGTGAGGCAGGCCAGGACCAGGAATTTCCCCAGCTTGTCAAAGTGGTAATCCGTGATATACGCCTCCAGCTTTTTGGTCCTCCGCACGATATAGATCACCGTTACCAGGGCGCCCACGCCGGCCACAAAGGCCCCGGAGATAAAGTAGGGCGCAAAGTTGGAGCTGTCCCAGCCCACCCGGTAGGTGGTGGAGAACAGCCAGGCGTCGATGGTCTGCAGGATCAGCCCCAGCGGGATGACCATAATGGCCAGGATCTGTATGGAACGCATGTGCAGTTTCTTCTGTGCGGCGCTGCCGGTCCATTTCATGGAGAGCTTGCCGTAGATCCGGCTCAGTCGCGGGGCGGATTCTGCGAAGTGCTCTTTCAGCACGGCCAGGTCCGGCAGCAGCGGAAAATACAACAGCAGGATGCTCACCACCATAAAGGTGGGGATGATGATGACGTCCCAGGTGATGGGGGATTGCAGACGGGCGTGCACAAAGAGGTTCATCAGCCGGTCCGGCCGGGCCATATCGATCATAATGGTGATACCCGCCATCACGATACAGGCCACGGCAATGATCTCCGCAATCCGCACAAAGGGCGTGCGCCATTTGTTTTTGGTAAGCCGCAATACGGCAACCGTAACGGCCCCCACAAAACTGGTGGCCACAAAGAACACGAAGTTGGAGATATAGATGCCCCAAAGCGCGTAATCACGCATATTGGTCACTACCTGTCCCTGGCGCAGTTGGTCCACATAAGCCCAGATGCCGGCGGCGATCAGCAGCAGCAGGAAGCCAACCCAGAGTCTTCCGCGGGTGCCGAATTTTTTAGGACCCAGATCCTTCACCAAGGTTTCGTAGCGCCTCATTCTGATTCAGTTTTTTCTTCCTTTTCCACGGAACGGTATTCGTCATAGGCCTCCAGGCCTTCTTCAAATTCCACGTCCCGGTTCTTCGGCGGCAGGTAGTACACGCTGGGCTCGGTACCCAGGTCCTCAAAGAGCCGGTAGCCTGCCTTTTGTTCCAAGAGCGCGCTCAGGCGCACTGTTTCGTTGCCGTTGGTCACCACATCCTCGTATTTGTCCCCGAAATAGAAGACCCCGTTCGGGCAGGCCGTCACGCAGTGCGGCAATTCGCCCTTGGCGGCCTGGTGCGGGCAGAAATCACACTTGTCCACTGTGCCTATATAGCTGGGCATCCCGGCGTGTTCCGGGGAATGCAGCGCATTTACCGCATCCATGTCCATCTCAAATTCCTGCTTCGGCTCGCTCCAGTTAAAGACGCGCACCGAATACGGGCAGGCGGCCATACAGAACCGGCAACCGATGCAGCGGTCGTTGTCGATCAACACCAGGCCGTCTTCGCGTTTAAAGGTGGCGTCCACCGGGCATACCGTTACGCAGGCCGGCTTGTCGCAGTGCATACAGAGGGTGGGCATCCAATACGGCGCGGTATCCTCCGCATCCTTCATATTATAGACCTTCAGCCAGGCATTGTCCCCTGTTACAAAGTGGTGTTTGTTACAGGAGCGCTGGCAGGCCAGGGCGTTCTCGCACTTGGCCAGGTCGATCACCATCACGAATTTGCGTCCCGGCATTCCCCTGCGCGGGTCGTGTCCGGCCGGGGTGGCCTGCAGTTGTTCTACCTCCGAGGCGTCCACCTCCACAAGTGTACCCTCCGTGGTCATCAACTGCAGTTTTTCCCCGGTCTGTTCCTGGGTCAGAGGAAGCCCCTCCTTTACATGAGCCAGGGCTGCGCCGCCCAATGCAGTGGCAAGGCCAACCTTGAGCCCCGTATCCAGGAAATTCCTTCTGGTGTTGTCCGGCTTCTTCATGAGTCCTGACCAGTTTGATTCTTATTCCCTTCCTTAGCGAGCCATTCCCTGAGTTCCCCGTTGCTGAGCGAATTGTTTACGATCCGGGCGTTCCGCAGGGCGCTGAGCTTTACCCGTACCGCGGTACCGTCGGGTTTTAACAAGGTCTTGTACGCCTCCTCTTCCGCAGCCGGGGCCGCCTGAGCAAATCTGGCCGGCAGCAGGGTAAAGAGCAGGCCGCCGCCCAGGGCGGGCAACAGCTTCCGCCGTCCCATATTGATTTGCTCGGTGTTTTTCCCGGTTTTCATGTGTTGCGGATCAGAAATTATACAGGCGGGTGATGGTAAAGCCAAACAGAATGTCCCCGTCAAAGAAGTTGTTCTGGTTGAACATGTAATTCTTTTGCGATACAATACCGTTGTAGCTCGACATATAGATTTGGAAGGCGTGCCCGGAAGTGGCGAATTCCACGCCGATGCTCAGGCCGGGTTCCGGGTCCATATCCAGTTCCTCTCCGTCCAGGTGGTGGATGAAGGGGTGGCTGTAATCCAACAGGATGGCGGTTTGCGGGCTAATCTTCATCCGTCCGCCTACGGACACTGCAACCACGTCGTTCCGCATGCGCTGCGGCACCAGGTTGTAGTGACTTACGCTGGGCGCTACCTGCAAGGACAGGTTGGGGGAGAAGCGCCTGGAGATGATCAACTGGTTAAAGAAGGAATACCGGTGCTGGTCCAGGGCAAAATTCTCCCGCCGGCGCGCATCAATAGTGAAGTTCCCGTAATAGGATACGTTTACCGGGATGCGGTCCGAGCGCGTTTGCCGGAGCAGGCCCACCTTCCAGTTAAAATCCTGAAGCCGGTCGAACTTGGTGGTACCGAAGCCCACCTGCAACCGCTCGTGCGGTGTAAAGGCAATACCCAGGCGAATATTGGACGGCGCCCAGATGCCCGCAAGGTCGTTGGTACCCCCATTGATAACGCCAAAGCGGTGGTTGATCACGATCTCCAGGGTATTCTTGGTATAGATCTTATCCGTCGGGTTGTCTATGATAAAAGAACTCTCATAGGCCGCCCGCTGTGGCCGGTCCACGGTGCGGGTGCTGTCCGCCTCGGTTTCTTGTGCCCATAGGGCCGGAGAGCAGAGGAGCGCAGCGAGTATTAGCGATTTC
>JBNKHB010000208.1:0-4634 GCA_050290125.1 Robiginitalea sp. | reverse complement strand
CATAAGCAAGAACCATGAGCAAAGTAACACAGACGGACACCGTCCGCGTTCATTATACCGGAAAACTCAGAAACGGCGAAGTCTTTGACAGTTCGCTGGATCGGGAACCGCTGGAGGTACAGTTGGGGCAGGGTAACCTGATCCCTGGCTTTGAAAAGGGATTAGTGAACATGGAGGTAAATGATAAGAAAACGATTACCATCCCAAAGGAAGAAGCGTATGGAGAGGTACTTAAGGACCTTTTTCACGAAATCCCAAAAGAACAGCTTCCCGAGAGCATCAAACCCGTTGTAGGTATGGGGCTGGTAGGTCGCGGCCAGGATGGTTCTGAACGACAATTTCGTGTAACCGAGGTTAAGGCCGAAAGCATTGTGGTGGACGCTAATCACCCCCTCGCGGGGCAGGACCTCATCTTTGACCTGGAACTGGTAGAAATAAAATAAGGTCAATAACTGCAATCACCCCAATAGCGGCAGGCCCAACCGATAAAGGTACTCCAGTTAGGTCCGGTGCTGTGGCCACCGGCGTGTTGCCGGAAGGCCAGTTCCCCGGAAGTCAGGGCGGTTCCCAGGGGCGGGAAATCATCTGTATTCATCGGTTTTGCATCCAATAGGGAATAAACCGGGCCGGCGTGAACCCCGGCCTCGAACATGCCCACTGCATCGATCCAATGGCCCTCCAGGTCGGGCGATCCGGCGCTGATAAAGACCGGACGTGGCGCGCATAGGGCCACCAGTTGGTGGGCATCCACAGGCAGGTCGTCCACCGTTAATTCACTGGCATATCGAATAAAGTTCCCGGAAAACCAGTGGTATTCACCGGTGCCGGCCAGGTTCTCCACCTGCTCCCCGAAATTCCGCCTGAGGATCTTCGCTCCGCCTGCACCCGATGAGCCGATAAAACCGATCGAGAAGCGTTCATCGAACGCCATGGCCACCAGTGCCGCCTTCCCGTAGCGGGACAGCCCTTCAATGGCTACCCGGGTTGCATCAACCCCGGGATGCGTTTCAAAATAATCAAGGGCTCGGCTGGCTCCCCAGCCCCAGGCACGCAGGCTTCCCCAATCATCCGGGCTTCGTGCCTGCCCTTTGTTCACCAGGCCTATAATCCCCTGGCGCAGGCCGGCCCCGTTATCCGCCTGGATACTGCCGGGGACCAAAATGGCAAAGCCCCATCCCCTGGAGATCAGTTGTTCTTTTCCTGTCGGTTCACCGCGCGAAAGGATGGTGGTAGGCGTTTCTGCAGGGCGCGGGCCAAAGGGCCAGCGCAGAAACCCGAATTCCAACACCAGGGGTACGGGCCCATCCGCATTGGCCGGAAGATAGACCTCCATTTCCATGTTTACCTCGATATCGGGATAGGAGCTGTTGTCTACCCGCCCATTCAGGCGGATTTGCCGCATGGGGTGAATCCCGGCCATGGTGTCAAGCTCTGAGACCACTTCCCAGTTCACAGCCGGTACCTGCCGAGGTATCCGTCCGAAGAGCTCGCGCTCAAACAGCTCCGACAGTTCAGGCCGCCGCTCTTTTTGCCAAAGCGCGGCCGAGGTAACTTTCCGGCCGTCCTCCATCTGCAATGGGTCGGGGAGGACATAATCCCGTACCATCGATTCATCGGCATTCGCGGCATTCGGGGCCTGCGGGTTCCCCGAAGGGCCGGGGCGATTGGGCACTAAAAGGCCTAGTTGCGCCTTCATTTGGGCATGATCCATGGCAGAAAGGCGCGCAAGGCTGTCCCGCTCTGCCTGGGAGCGCTGGGAAAACGCAAAAGCAATGCCGCAAACACCAATCACAAAGGTGAGGGCACTTCTCTTGATAATTCGTATCATCCTTACTATGATTATTGCCCGAAGCGGCTGAAGAATTCATTCGCGTCGCGGATCTCCTGAAGTCCGAAGATCCAGCATGTTTCCGAGAGGTCGGAAAAATCCAGGCCACCGGCTGCTACGGCCTCGTTCAGATAACGTCCCTCCGAACCGTTATATACGTTAGCTCCGTCTAAGGCCAACTTCCATGTATAAAGTGTATTAGTATCACTTATATAATCTGTAAGTTGAATACTTTCATGGCTCCGGAATCCCGGGGTGCCGTTATCCGTTACGTTGCCGTCCGGGATCCTGTGATAATCCGTGTTTTGCTTTACATAGGCAAGGCTCTCCGCGGAGGTCACATCTTCATTCCACTTGCTGTGCTGTACGATATGGATCCGGGCACGGGTCTCTATTTGCGGGTTACGCTCGCGGATTTGCCGGACCAGGGCCGCCGAAAAATCGGATTGCCCGGCCTCCGGGATCCAGACATCCCCACCGTTTGACAAAGTCGCCATCACCACCGCATAGGTCTCCAATAACGCTCTGCCAAAATCGGAATGCGCATCGGACCAGCGCTCCCCAAAAGCGGCCTGGAACAACTCATTGGGCGGGACGTAAAGCCCTTCCTGTACCCCATAGGCCCCGGCTACCGCATAATAATTCACTTGCTGGAAGTCGGGGTGGGCCAGCAGGGTGGCCATGGCAGCTACCGAATGGAGGTCGTCCACATCCGTTTTACAGTCAAAATGGGCCAGGAGAAGATCCTGGTCAAAGGAAAAGCGATTTACCGGGTTTTTATCCATTCGCGCTTCTCCGCCTTCCTGGCCTGAACAGGAGCTGTAGCTTATAAAACAAAGGGTCAGGATCAGGAAATTCCGGAATGTAGCTGGGAATGCCATCAATAACAACTTTGTCTAAAGATAAACGGAGTGCGCTTGGCAAACAAGCCGCATTTAAATGATTTTAAACAATTAAAACAGGAAAGTGTGGGTATACTTCAGCAGAAAGGAGCGATTCTGAAGGGACGGCAAGGTAGGTGTAAAGCCGCGTCGGTCCGTATTCAACCCGGAATTAAACACGATCCAGAGATCCTGGCCTTCCCTGAAATTCCATCGGAAACGCACATTCACAGCGAATAAATCATCGGCCCCGTTGTACTGCACAAAGGCATTGGTGGAAATATGCCGGTCCAGGGCGGTCCCTACCCGCAAACGCGCCAGGTGGAAATTCAACAGCTGTCCTCGATCCGCAAACGTGCCGTAATTGTAAGTGTAATCCAGATCCAGTTGCAGATACTTGGAAACGTACCAGGAAGGGGAGAGGCCCAGGGTGTGCAACCAGCCGTCGTAAAAGGTGCCGGTCTCCGCGGATACGGAGGTCCTCACGCGCTTATCCACGGACATGTTGTAATTCCCCGCAACCCTTAAAAAATCGTAAGTACCCACAGGCACCACCGCGTTGTCGGCGAGGGCAAAATCCTCCAGGAGGTTCTCGTAAGCCCGTGTAATTCCGATAGCGCCGTTATCCAGCCCGCGGGTCGTAAAGGACCATTCTGCCCCTGCCTCGGAAGAGAGAACGTCCCCGTTGGCATTCGCCAGATACGCGGACCCGGTAATTTCGGCCTTATGCCAGATAAAGGGTCCGCTGGGCCTGAGCCAGGTGTGGGAGGCGATGCCCGAACCGAAGGTAAAGTCGCGGCGGTCCACGAAACCGATGCCCGGGTTGTAATCCGGACCGGAGTAGATGATTCCGGCGGTATATCCGAAACCCTGCCGCCTGCGCCGGTTCATCTCCACGGCCAGCCGGCCGCTGCCAAGCCCGCCGTCCAACTGTTCTTCGTTGTCAAAGGTTTGGGCCCATTGCAGCGTCAGGAAATCGTCCCCGGACACCTTGATCACCCCATCTATGCCGTAGGCAAGGTTCGTATGGCCCTGGCCGTCCAGCCGGCTGGTAAACATGCCGCCGATATAGCTGTAGGGATTGAAGACCTGTTTACGGAGCCGCAGGGCGCCGAAGTTTTCGGAAGGCAGGGAATCCAGGTCCTGGGTCTGCATGTTCAGCACCCCAACGTCCCAGGACTCCATCCGGCCCACCAGCCGCAGCCCGCCGTAGATGGGGACCTGTTCGCCGGTATTGGTCAATCCGATCCTCCGACTGAAGAACAGGCGGCTCAGGCCTCCGGTCCGGAAATCAAAGATGGAAGCCCGTTCCAGGAAGAATTGGCGCTTCTCCGGGAAAAAGAGCGAAAACCGCGTCAGGTTCACCAGCTGATCGTCGGCCTCGGCTTGGGCAAAATCCGTATTAATCGTAAAATCGGCCGTTAGATTATTAGTGATTGATAACTTTACATCACCTCCCGCATTTGCCTTAAAATCATCGTCTTCCACATAAGCCGTCCCGGCTTCGTTCAGGACGTTTACACGCTCATGCCCGCCGAGCACATAGGGCGTCACATAGAGCTTCCGGCTGGGTTGGACCCCGCTCAGCACAATTTTCCGGGCCATGGAAGGGCGCAGGAATGCGAAATTGGCGATGGGAGGGATGGCCGGGAAAACGAGCCGCTCCCTCTTCCGGGCGATCTTCCGTTGAAGGGTTACTCCCATGATCACATCGCCGCCGGTATCCTGGAAGCGCAGGCTGCTGAAGGGGATGCGGATCTCGGCGAACCAGCCTTCGGGTGTAATGGTGGTCTCGGCATCCCAGAAGGTATTGAAATCGCGGTTGGCCCAGCTGGAGGAGGAGATAGTGCCGCCCGTGGCGTCATTGTAGACGGCCAGGTCGTTGCGGATCCCGGCTGGCGTGGTGGTGAAGATAAAGCCGGTCT
>JBNKHB010000207.1:0-4648 GCA_050290125.1 Robiginitalea sp. | reverse complement strand
GGTGCCTGGGCTGCGACGACCCGAACAAGAACCTGATCGGGAAAGCGGTGATCGTACACCAGGGCACGGACGACTTTACCTCCCAGCCCAGCGGGGCCGCGGGGGCTCGTATCAGCTGTACGGGGATCATCCAGTAAGCAGCGCTGCCTGCAGGCAGCTATTTAAAAAATTCAAGGCCGGGGAACCGGCCTTTTTTTATGGGCCGGAATCCGATCGGACCGAGTTGTGTGCCGATCGGATCAGCCGGGCGTGCAGGCGTTTGAGCCACGCCGGCGGGTAACCGCAGCGGAACAAAGTGAGCAGCAGCAGGTTGCTCAGGTTAACCCGGAGGTAGGAATTGCGCTCGTATTTGCGGGCAGAGACCTGCAAGTCGTTCGGCACGATCCGGTAACGCAGCCCGCTGCGTTTCAAACGGCGGAAGAATTCAAAGTCTTCCATCAGCAGCTGCTCCTGGTCAAAACCACCGAGTTCCAGAAAGTCTTCCCTGGCGATAAAAAGGCACTGGTCGCCCCCGCCGGTAAAAATTCCGTCGCGGCGGGTGGCCCGGCCGTTCAGCCGCAGCCAGAAGGTCTCCGGTTCAAAGCGATACGAGAAAAATCCGGCGCGGTATCCGGCATTCAGGGTGCCGCGGATATCCTCCAGGAAGCCGTCCGGCGGCCGTACATCCGCGTGGAGAAAGGCGAGCACCTGGCCCCGGGCATGCTGTGCGCCCAGGTTCATTTGCGCGGCCCGGCTGTCCGCGGAAGCCCGCAGTGGTGGCAGCCCCAGGCCCGCGATCAATTCCGCGCAGCCGTCCGCTGTGGATGCGGACAGGACCGGCAGGACCTCGGCCGCTCCGTCCCGCAGCGATAGTTGCAGCAGCTGCGGCAACAGCTGCCGCAGGTTCTCGCATTCGTTATGTGCAGGGATTACAATACTGACCATGGGCGGAGGATACCGCCCGAAGCGGCTCCAACCACTAGATACGAAAAAATCGCCAGGGTTGTGCACGGGGGAATTATTCCCCGGCCTGCGTCAATATCCCCCCGGGAAGAGAGGAGCCGGCGGAGGCTCCCCCCTATTTCGGTCTCGGGGGAATGTAACAGGTATACCTGCCCACCAGGGGCTGGAACAAAGCATTAGCGGCGCTTTTTGCGCTTATGCCTGAAGGGTTTTTCGAAATCGTTTAAGAGACTTGTGGGCCAGGTAGATTCTGGCGCCCGCAATGGCCATTACGGCCAACCAAAGGAAAAACAGGAGGATTTCCATAACATATAGCTTTTAGGTTCTTCTAGGTTCCGGAGGGGCATCCGGGTTCGATTGGGTTCTGACGCTAATTTACGAAATTTCCGCCGCGAGGCCTGTAAAAACTTCATAGTTTTCGACGAACGGCATCCTGCCGGAGGCCCCGGGACACATGCTTTCAGCCCGTATTTGAGGGATCGGGATTGGCCCGGAAACCCGATAAAATGCATCCCGGGAATCCGCCGGGAAGCCCCGCGAATGTTAAGGATTTGTTAAAGATTTTCTGACGGCGCTTTAATTTCTCCGATCCGGTTTTTGGGTATGCCGAATAATGCAGTACTTTGCCCCTCTAAAACCTGCCGGTCGTGAATCCGTCATCCTCGGGTTGGATAGAAAAGTTCGGTCATCTGGCTGCCCAGCAGACCGACCCGTGCGACAACTTCGGGCAACTCTACGAGGCGCTCCGCAAGCTGGGCTTCACCTATGGCATGAACACAGGTTGCCCTGGTTTTATCGAACCGACCCATCCGCTTACCCAGGATGAGAATGCCAAACTGAACCTGCTCTTCGGCCTGTATTCCACCTACCAGTTAAAGAATCCCAAGGTCCGGTTTAGCTTCTTCCTGGAATCCGTATTTAGTTTCTACCACGAACTGGAAGTAGGTCGCATCGGCTTTCTGCAAAAGATCCTGAGCGGCAACAAGACCTCTACCCAGCTGGAAAAACTGGTGGATTCCCGCATATACCTGGAGGCGAATGTGCTGTCCAAGACCTTCAATAGCATCATCACCAATTCGCTGCTCTTTGTGGACGTGCTTACCTATAAGCACTACCTGGACGGAGAGCCGAACTTGCGCGATTTTGCCCGGAATGTGGAATTTGTAACCATCAACATCACCTACCAGGCCCTGAACTCCAAGAAGGAGAAGCCTTCCGATCAGCGGCTGCGGGAACTCTTCCGCTCTTCCATCACTTTTATGGAAGACCCCCTGGCGCAACTAGACCTGAGCTATCGTGAGTGCCTTGAGTGGTATCGGGGGAAGGATGCGGCGCGCTATTTCCTGGACGTCGCCTGCCTGACGGTGTGGGAAGACGCCAACCTGGAATATCAGGAATCCGAATTCGTTTTTCAGTTGGGGAATGAGTTAGGATTGGATGAGGAAATCATCCGCAGATCCCTAACGGAAGTCACCGAATATTTTGCCGCCTATTCGGACAAATTATCCGTGCTGCAGGAAGCGAATTTTTACGACTCCATGACCAAGATGGTGGGCAAGCTGATCAAGCGAAACAGCAAGCGGCTGCAGAAGGAACTTTCGCAGAGTCGCGAACTGATGATGCTGCTCTCCAAGACCACGGTACGCGAACTCACCGAAGAAGAAAAAGCAAAGGTACAGGAACAGCTCCTGGACATCTTTAAGAGCATCCCCTCGCTGGCCATATTTTTGCTGCCGGGAGGCGCCGTGCTCCTGCCGATCTTTATTTCGCTGGTGCCGCGACTCCTGCCGTCCTCCTTTGACGAAAACCGGGTGGAAAAAGCGGAAAAAGAGTAGTATAAGAAAAATCTATAGCGAGTATTATATTACTGCTTACCAGTATTTTATACTACTTTATTCCAACCAAAGCTTAAAATCCTTTACGCGCTCCCTGCTCACGATGATTTCCTGCTCGCGGAAGCGGCACAACTTGATTTTCAGCCTTGAATTGGTATAGGCAACGATGTCGTCGATGAAGTTTATATTGACGTAAAACTTGCGGCTTACCCGGAAGAATTTGGCCGGGGCAAGTTCGTCTTCCAATTGCTCCAGGGTGGTGTCCAGAAGATAGGATCGCCCCTCCGAAGTGGCTGCATAAGTCCCCTTGTTTTCGCTGTAGAAACATTCGATCTCATCCGCCTGGATGATCTTGATATGCTGCCCTACCCTGGCGGTGAATCGCTTTTTGTAATCCCGTTCCAACGGGTTGACCAACAGCTTGCGGATGTCTTCGAAATCCACGGCCGGGCTGCCTGAACTAGGTCGCTGGGACTCATACTGTTTTAAAGCGGCCCCCAACTCGTCCTCGTCGATGGGTTTGAGCAGGTAATCGATGCTGTTGAGCTTGAATGCCTGCAGGGCGTATTCGTCGTAAGCGGTGGTGAAAATAATGGGCGAGCGCACCTCCACGGCGTCAAAGATCTCAAAGGAGAGCCCGTCCGAGAGCTGGATGTCCAGGAAGATCAGGTCCGGGTCCGGGTTGGACCGGAACCAGGCAATGGCGTCCTCCACGCAGTGAAGCACTTCCAGTACGGTTACTTCCTGCTGTTCCAGCATCCGGCTCAGGCGCCGGGCGGCGGGTTTCTCGTCTTCAATGATTAGGGTTCGCATGCGGTTGGTGATTTAGCGAGGTTGGGCGCGGGCAGCGCCTTATTTGAATTTTTCGGATTCCTTACGGTCCTTGTCCATGTATTTTTTAATCTGCCGCTCCTCCCAGTTCTTGCCGAAGAACGGGTTCCAGCGGAATACGTTGGCGGCGTGAAAGGCCAGGCCAATCCCCCAGAAAAAAGGCGTTACCAGGCTGGGCCAGCGCAGCAGCGCCTCGCCCGCATTATAACTTTGGACCATGACGGATACCAGGATAAAGATATTCACGCCCAGGTAGACCAGCAGGTGGATGTAGAAGCCCTTGAGCTGTTCCACCCGCTTTTTGGCCCGATCCATTTTGTTGTGTTGCTCTTGCATGATTGACAGGGTTTGAGGTTATTCCCAGCGGCTTCCCCGCTGCTCGTCGTCCTCCATGAACTCCTTGATCTTGCGCGCTTCCCAGTCGCGTGAAAAGAACGGGTTCAGGTTAAAGGTCTTTACGGCGTGGAAAAGCAGGCCGATCCCCCAGCCCAGCGCGGCCCACAGGAACCATTTATAGCCCCAGTAGGTCAGGTAGTTCACGATGGCCAGCATGGTGATGATAATCACATAGGCCGTCAGGTTGCCGTAGAATTTCCTGAGTTCCTGTACGCGTTCCTTGGCGCGCAGGTACCGGTTCTCCCGGCTGAAATCTTCTACTTTACGTTGGTTGTTATCTTCCATGGCTCGTTGGATTAAAAGTTTTCGTCGGACATGAGTTCCGCGATCTTGCGGACCTCCCAGTTGCGCCCCAAGAACGGGCTGAATCCGTGGGCGATCAGGCCGTGCAGCAGCAGGCCCAGGCCCCAGCCCACTACGGAGAACAGCACCCAGGGGTAGCTGGTAGTGCGGTAGTTGATATACACCAGGATCGGGATCACGATGCAATAGGCCAGCAGGTTCATGTAAAAACCCTTGATCCGGTCTATGCGTTCCTTTGCCAATCTATAGCGAATATGCGGCGGTAGTGGTTCCATTGTTTTTTAGGTTATTTGTTTCTTCAAAGATCGCCAGCGGGGCGGGGCGGTTGAAATCTTCCTGAC
>JBNKHB010000206.1:0-4660 GCA_050290125.1 Robiginitalea sp. | reverse complement strand
GACCTTAGGTTAGGGAAATTCCCGCCAAAAATAGTACTTAATAGAACGAATTCATAATTATTACCCCATTTTTTGGGCATTACACCGAAGGGAATTCGGCAGGCATGGTTTTTGTTTACCTTTGCCCCGGTTAAACCCCATCTATGCGGTTGTTTCTTAAACAAATCCCCCTGTTGCTCTGGGGTTTCTGCCTATCTGCACAGGGGCTGACGGAAGTGTCGCCGCCTGAGCATATAAAGTCCATCGTTTTCAAGGGTCCCACGGAAGATCAGTTCCCGATCGTCCGGCTGGGCGAACCCGTTACCCTGGAATTCGACGACCTCTCGGCCAGCGAACAGGATTACTATTACAGGATCATCCACTGCGACTACACCTGGGAACCGTCGGACCTGTTGAAGTCACAATACCTGGACGGGATCGACAACCAACGCATCATCACCTACGGCAACAGTTACAATACCCTGCAGCCCTACTCCAACTACCGGCTTCGCCTTCCCAACGCCCAGGTCCGGATGCGGGTAAGCGGGAATTACATGCTGGAGATATACAACACCGCGGGGGAGTTGCAGTTCTCACGCCGTTTCGTGGTCTACCTGGACCGGGTTCGCGTTCCTGCCGTCGTGCGCCGCTCGCGTGATTTTGAGTTCCTCAATGAGAAACAATCCGTGCAGTTCAGCATCATCCCGGCGGGCATCCAGCTCGTAAACCCAACACAGGAAGTGAAGGTGGCCATCCTGCAGAACTACCACTGGCCCACGGCCATTACCGGGATCGAACCCCAGTTTACCCTTGGCAACGAACTGGTCTACAAATACGACCAGCCCACCGCCTTTTTCGGCGGCAACGAATACCTGAATTTTGACTCGAGCGACCTGCGGACGCCCACATCGGCCATATCCCATATTGAAATGCGGGACCTTTATGAGCATTATCTCTTTCCGGACCGCTTTCGCAATGACCGCCCTTATACCTATTTCCCGGACATCAACGGGGATTTTGTGCTGAGGACGCTGCAAGGGAGGGAGGTGAGCCGGGAAGGCGAGTACACCCGCGTGCACTTCCGCCTGCCCTATTCGGACCAAATCGGCCTGGACCGGGTATATGTCTTTGGAAAGTTCAACAACTACGCCCTGGAAGAGCAAAATTTAATGACCTTCAACCGGGAAACCGGGGACATGGAAGCCACCTTGTTGCTCAAGCAGGGGTTCTACAATTATAAGTACGTGATCGAACGCGAGGACGGCACGGTGGAATTGAATACGGTAGGCGGAAATTTTCATTTTACGGAAAACACCTATACCATTCTGGTCTATTACCGGAATTTTGGGGATATTTACGATAGTGTAATCGGGCTGGGTACTGCCAATTCCAGAACGATCAGCAATTAATAACCACCCATGGAGACCAAACCCGTCATCCGCGGGGGCCGTTACCAGCTCAAGTACCGGGGCACCGAGTGCCTGAATTGCGGCCATCCGTTGGAACTCAGCGACCGTTACTGCCCGAACTGTTCCCAGGAGAACAGCACCAAGCGCCTGAAGCTGGCCGACTTCTTTGACGAGTTCTTCAACAATGTCCTTTCCTGGGATTCCCGGCTTTTTAAAACGCTTTATGCCCTGATCCTGCGCCCCGGGAGGATTTCCCTGGATTACGTGGCGGGCAAGCGCAAACGCTACACCAACCCGTTCCGTTTCCTGCTGAGCCTTGCCATCGTGTATTTCCTGCTGCTGAACCTTACCGGCAACTTCAGTGAATTTGACCGTTACGGCCGCGGGAACGTCTCCTTTGAATTGCCGACGCTTAGTGATACTCCTCCCGTGAATTTTACGGTAAACGGGCAGAATATCTCCAGCACAGAGGCCGTAAAGGTTCTGGACAGCCTGCAACTAAAAGAACAGATCGAGGCCAGCCAGCGGCGAAAGGATTCCCTCATTGAAGCAGACCCGGCGGGATATTATGCGGAAATCAGGGAAGAGGGACTGTTTACACGGGCTGATTTTTTCATACATCTGATCGACAGGGACACCTTGTATGCGTATCCGGAAGTAGTTGATAAATACGGCCTGCCGGAGGAACGCGGGGACCGGATGGCTTTTGGCCTGGCCCAGAGCGTGGACCGCATGAGCCGGCAGCCCGGAACCTTCTTAAGCGAGGTCATCGCCAAACTCCCGTTCGCCACCTTTTTCTTCCTGCCCATCTTTGCCGTCTTTGTCTGGCTGGTGTACATCAGGAAAAAATATACCTACACCGATAATTTGGTCTTTAGTTTTCACATTCAGTCCCTCTTCTTTATCTTGCTCATTATCGGGTTTTTGACGGACACTCTGATCGGTGTTGAGTTGTATTGGTTGTGCATTCTGGCTTTCTCCGTATACCTGTATGCGGCCATGCGGAAGTTCTATAAGCAGAACCATTTTAAAACGATCTTAAAGTTCCTGTTTCTGAACACCGTTTTTGTTATTTTAGCCACCATAGCGGTCGTGCTCGTTTTTATCGGCAGCGCCGCCACCTATTAGCTATGATCACACAAGTAACCAAAGGGATAAAAATCAGCGTAGCGACGAGCTTTGAAGGCACGTTCTTCAAAAACTACAAGATGCACTTTGCATTCGGCTACACGATTACCATTGAAAACCAAAGCAAGGACCCGGTCCAGCTTACCTCCCGCCACTGGCGCATCTACGACGCCCTGAAGGATGTGGAAGTGTTGGATGGCGAAGGCGTGATCGGCAAGAAACCCGTGATCCGCCCCGGGGAATCGCACACCTATAGTTCGGGTTGCCTGCTGGCCGCACCGATCGGAGCCATGCGCGGCCACTACAACATGGTCAATTTTTCTTCCACAGAGAAATTCAGGGTCTACATCCCTACCTTTAAACTCAGTGCGCCCTTTGCACTGAACTAGCCTGGGTTCAACACGCCGAATTCTTTTTTTAAGGTGCGGTCATTTCGTACCTTTGCAGCTCTTATTTGGATGCAACCGAACCCCAATCCGCGGGTTTTATTTGCGCCCGGCTAAAAGTTTAAACTTTTCAATAAATGGGTAAAGGATTTTTTCAGGTTCCCAAGGCGGTAAACGAGCCGGTCAGGACCTATGCGCCGGGTTCCCCGGAGCGCGAAAGCGTACTGAAACAATACAAAAAATACTACGGAGGTTCGGCCGATGTACCCCTCACCATTGGCGGAGAGGAAATCCGTACGGGAAATACCCGTACCATGTCGCCTCCGCATGACCATCAACATTCCCTGGGCCAGTACCACCTGGCCGGAAAAAAGGAGGTGCAACAGGCCATAGACACCGCGCTGGCGGCTCGCGGCGCCTGGGCTGCCCTCGCCTGGGAACAGCGGGCGGCCATCTTCCTGAAAGCGGCGGATTTGATCGCCGGGCCGTATCGCGACCGGATCAACGCAGCCACCATGCTGGCGCAGTCCAAGACCATCCACCAGGCGGAAATCGACGCGGCCTGCGAACTGATCGACTTCCTGCGCTTTAACGTCCAGTACATGGCGGAGATCTATGCGGAACAGCCCGCCTCCGCACCAGGCACCTGGAACCGCGTGGAATACCGGCCGCTGGAAGGGTTCATATACGCCATTACCCCTTTTAACTTTACGGCCATTGCCGGAAACCTGCCTGCCAGCGCCGCCATGATGGGGAACGTGGTAGTGTGGAAGCCCAGCGACCACCAGGTCTTCTCGGCACAGGTGATCGTGGAGGTCTTTCGCGAAGCCGGCCTTCCGGATGGCGTGATCAATACGGTGTTCGGGGATCCGGTGATGATCACCGAAACATTGCTGTCCCATCCCGATTTTGCCGGGATCCATTTTACAGGCTCCACGGCGGTCTTCCAATCGCTCTGGAAGCAGATCGGGGACAATATCGGGACCTACAAGACCTACCCGCGGATCGTCGGGGAAACCGGCGGCAAGGACTTTATCATCGCCCATCCGAGTGCCGACCCGCAGCAAGTGGCCACGGCCATCACGCGCGGGGCCTTTGAGTTGCAGGGCCAGAAATGCAGCGCTGCTTCCCGGGTATATCTCCCGGAATCTAAGGCGCAGGAGATCCTGGATCGGGTAAAGAAGGATATCGCAACTTTCAATAAACCGGGGTCGCCGGAGGACATGAGCAATTTTGTTACGGCAGTGATCCATGAAGGCGCCTTCGACAAACTGGCCGGGTATATTGACGGGGCCCGGAAAGATGACGCGGCCGAAATAGTCGCCGGAGGCGGTTATGACAAATCCGTCGGGTACTTTGTAGAGCCGACGGTCATCCTTACGACCGATCCGCATTACGTAACCATGGAGACCGAATTGTTCGGGCCGGTGGTAACAGTGTATGTCTACAAGGATGCCGATTGGAGCGAAACACTGAAACTGGTGGATCGCACCTCGGTCTATGCGCTAACCGGCGCGGTGATCAGCGCGGACCGCTATGCTATCGAGGAAGCCACGCGTGCGCTGGAGGACGCGGCAGGCAATTTCTACATCAATGACAAACCAACCGGCGCAGTCGTCGGGCAGCAACCCTTTGGGGGCGCAAGAGCTTCGGGCACCAATGACAAGGCCGGCTCCGCTCAGAACCTGTTGCGATGGGTCTCACCGCGCCTGATCAAGGAAACGTTCATTACACCTACGGATTACCGTTATCCCTTCC
>JBNKHB010000205.1:0-4673 GCA_050290125.1 Robiginitalea sp. | reverse complement strand
CCGGAGCGATCACGGCACGGGCTGGGGAAACAGTATGGACTGGAACCTGCTGGGGGATTACCTGCCCGATACCGCTGCCCCGGAATAGCCGCTTAACCTACTACGTCGCGCTCATATTGACCAACACCGGGAGGGCTTTCCAGCAGGACGGCATCCAGGTCTTCCACACCTTCCACCGGTACGATTTGCTGGCCTTGTTTGTCCCAGTCGATCCTGCGTCCCAGTTTCCAGGAAAGACCTACCATGTGGGCAGTAATAGCTTCCTCAAAACCTTCCTGTATGCCACAGCTGACCTCTCCGCCGTTACGGATGGCGCTCAGCCATTCCCGCATGTGCAGGAAGGTTGAATCCACGCGCTTCCCGTCGATATAGGTCCACATGAGCCCCTTATCCGCAAAGTATTGCGAAGTGGCCGACGATACGCCGTCCAGGGCCGTAGCCGCAGGGTTGTAGTGGTATATCGGATTGCCGGGATCCATCTTGCCGGCTTCCAGTAGCTCGGCATATCGCGTGGAACGGGCGTCCGGCCAAACGGTGAGCCGGTTTCCGAGTTCCATGCTGCCGTCGTGGCCCATCAACATGGTGGGCCGGCCCAGGGTATTGCCCAATGAGGCGCTGTAAACAAAGGTCATCCCCTTCTCCTTGCCTGGTTTCTGACTGCTGCCGGTGCTGAGCTCCGGGAACTCCATGTTCGCCTGGAGTACGTCCGGCACGTTCCTTCCGTCGCGATGCGTATAGATGCCTCCCGAGGCCGTAACCGAATTGGGAATGCCCATATTCATCACGCAATTCAGGCGGTCGTAATCGTGGGTCAGCAGGTCTCCGGAGAGGCCCGAACCGTAAGCCCACCATTTCCGCCAGCGGAAGAAGTGGTTCTTGTTAAACGGGATTTCGGGCGCCGATCCGAGGAATTGAGCCCAATCGATGGTCTGGGGACTTGCATCGGCGAGGATGTCGTAATTCCAGGCCCCGTTGTCGTCATTCCGGTTTGTATTGGTGGTGATCAGCGAAACATGCCCCAGGATGCCCTTGTCCAGGATATCGCGCGCCGTCTTAAAACTCAGGGTCTGCCGGTGCTGGTGCCCTACCTGGAGGATGCCTTTGGAGGCCCTGGCCACATCGCGCAGCTCATAGGTCTCCGCCACATTATGCGTCATGGGCTTCTCCACGTAGACATGCACGTTCTTGCGCAGGGCCGCCATGGCGATGGGTGCGTGCCAATGGTCCGGAGTGGCGATCACCACGGCTTCCACATCGCCGCTGTCGATCATATCCATATAGGTGCGGTAGCGCTTTACGGGGGTTTCCTCCGTTGAAAAGGACCTCACGGCCATTTCGGCCTGATGGTCGTAAATATCGCAGACCCCGACAATGCGAACATTCAGCGGATCCTGATTGTCAAAATCTTCCAGGGCGGTAAAGGGGCGCCCTTCTTCCTTGGCCAGGGCGGCCGCCTCTTCCATCTCCGCGCGCCATTCCTGGGTGGCATAGCCAAGGGCCCGGCACAATTGCTTGCCCCGAATACCGAAGCCGATAATGCCCACTTTGACGGGTTCACCGCCAATAGCCGGGACAGCAGGTGGCAGGGAGGGTTGGATGTTCAGGGTTTCCAGGATGGATTCCCGTTCTTTTTTGCGGCCGACGGTACCGGCGGCACCTGCCCACCATACGGCTCCGAGAATAGGAATACCGCCCAGGCCCAGCAGGGCTTCTCTTCTAGTCCAGCTCATGATAGTTCAGTTTTGGTTTTGGAAAGGTTTAATACGCGGCCCAGGCCGAATAGGCTGCCGGTGGGTTGCAGGAATAAAAGCCAGCAGGCGGCCAGTTCAATCAGGTTCTTATTGACCAGCCAGTAGCTGCCTTCCGCATTGATCTGCGGGAGGCCCGGCAGTGCCGGATGGGCCAGGTAGTACATGGCCAGCAGCCCCATTCCTACCAGGGCGCCTGCGCGTTCAAAGATTCCCAGGATTAGGGTGATCCCCACAAAAATCAGCGCCAGCCAGTTTAGGGTATCTACCCAGGGGAGCACATTTTCCGATGCCAGAGAGGCGAACACGGATTCAAAAGGTCCTTGCGCTGAAGCCAGGTACCCGAAACTCGTCCAGTCCGGATTGTAGACCTTCACGACCCCTTCGTACAGGAAGTGCCAGCCGATCAGGACGCGAAGGATAGCCAGTGCTCCGGCAAACCTTCGGCTTAGATGCGTAGTGGTCATTTGTATAGTGATTAATTGGTTACGAATCCATGCGGACATTCGCCCGCAGCATACGCCAAAAGTAGCTTCCGCCACCTGAGCAACATATGACGAACGTCAGTTAGTTGTGCCGGAAAATTCGTATCTTACAGGGATGTGTCCCGGTCGGAAGATACGTTTGTAATCCGCTGACAGACACCTAATATACAAAATGAAACAGGTCATGAAAAAAATTGCAGAATTACTTATTGCCGGTTACCTGTTCCTGGGCATGGGCGCCCTGTTGACGGCGCAGGAAACCACCGGCGAACAACCCTACCGCCAGTACAGGGGCGAGGTAGTGGATGAACAGAGCAAAGAACCATTGGTTTTTGCCACACTCTCGCTGGAACAGCACAACATCAGCACGGTCACCAATTCGGAAGGAGAGTTCCTGCTAAAGGTGCCACTGGAGATTTCTGACGGAGCAGTTGAGGTTTCCTTTCTGGGGTATAAGACCCGGAAGCTGCCGCTCTCCAACTTCGGGGAAAAAGACAACGTGATCCCGTTACAGGTTTCCGTTACCAATCTGGCCGAGGTGGATGTGGTGGTCCCGAAGGACGCCACCGCGCTGGTGAAAGAAGTTTTACGTAAAAAAGGCGAGAATTACTTTGAGGATCCCACGCGAATGACCGCGTTCTACCGGGAGACCATTAAAAAGCGGAGGCGCAATGTCTCTCTATCCGAGGCAGTGGTTACCATTTACAAGGCGCCGTATACATCGGACCGGCAGGATGCCGTGGAATTGTACAAGGCCCGCAAGAGCACCGACTACACCAAACTGGATACCGTTGCCCTGAAACTCCAGGGGGGGCCGTTCAATGCGCTCTTTGTGGATATTATGAAGTATCCGGAATACATCTTTTCGGAAGACTATATCGACTCCTATAATTTCTATTTCGATCGCAGCACACGCATCAACGATCGGCTTATTTTCGTGGTCGGCTTTGAGCAGCGTCCCTATATCAAGGAGCCCATGTACAAGGGTAAATTATTCATCGACGGGGAGCGCAAAATACTGACCAGTGCCATATTTTCCCTGAATATTACGGATCGCAACAGGGCCAGCAGGATGTTTGTGAGGCGCAAACCGGCCAATGCGTCGGTCTACCCCACGGAGGTGACGTATCGGGTGGATTACCGGGAAAAGGACGGCCGCTGGTACTACGGTTATAGCAACGCCATCCTGGAATTCAAAATAGACTGGGATAAGCGCTTGTTCAATTCCGTTTACAGCCTTACCTGTGAAATGGCCATCACCGACTGGGAGAAAAACCCGCAGGGGAGGGTTCCGCGTTTCCGCAACCGGGTGAAGTCCTCCATCATCTTAAGCGACGAAGCCATTGGATTTGCCGATCCGGATTTCTGGGGGGAGTACAATATCATCGAACCGGATAAAACCATTGAGTCGGCCATCCGAAAGATTCAGCGGCAACTTAGGCGGACCATGCGGGACGATCCGGGCGCCGCACGGTAGGAGGCAACGGAGGGGATCCCGGTTATGAACATTTGTTGATATCTCCCGTTCATAAACTGTAGATTTCTTTTGGGGTTAAAAATTTGGAAGTGAAGCAATTCCATCTATATTAGCAGTGTAATCAAGTACGGGCAGTCAGTCCATGAATGCTGGGAAAGGTTACTGTAAGGTTGACGTTCTTTACATTGTTGAGTAGTCTGGATCCGGAAGGGTAGCAATACCGTGAAGGAAAAAGACGAGCTGAATCCAGGGAGCTGTCGTTCCCGGAAGCAGTGGGAACTTATGTGTTACATGGAAAACTTAGGTTTGCTGTGTAAGATGAAAGTGCTAGGCAACAAGAAGAAATTACCGAGGAGACCGGATTGAATTATTTGGCTCGGAAGTTGTTTCAAACGTTAAACGGCCCGGCGTGCAACTCCGGTTGCAATGCGGCGCTTCGGCAAAGCATAAGCCAGCTGTTTTAGAAAGCCATATTAATGTACCCGTTACATTGATATGGCTTTCGTTCTTTTATACCCCTACCCGTCCGCGCACTCCTGCCCTGTTACGGCACCCACAAAATCCGGCGGCCCAAGCCCGGTTAAAGTTGTATATTTGCTCCGCTTTAAAATTTCGTATCCGTTACATGGCAACCATTCACTATACCAAAACAGACGAGGCCCCGGCATTGGCCACCGCCTCTTTCCTGCCCATCATTCAGGCATTCACCGGAAAGGCCGGCATTGAAATCACTACCAAGGATATCTCCCTTGCCGCCCGCATCCTGGCAGTTTTTCCGGATTATCTGAGTGAGGAGCAGCAAATCCCTAATGACCTGGAGTTTTTGGGAGAGCTCGCCAAGCAGCCGGAGGCAAATATTATCAAGCTTCCCAACATCAGCGCCTCCATCCCGCAGCTCGAAGAGGCCATTGCAGAATTACAGGGCAAGGGATATGCCATCCCGGATTATCCTGCGGAGCCGGC
>JBNKHB010000204.1:0-4713 GCA_050290125.1 Robiginitalea sp. | reverse complement strand
CATCGTGCGGCTGGCGGCAGGAGCGTTCGGCATGGGTATGCACGTCCAGTGCGGTTATGCTTTCGATATCGATCATTCCCTATGATTTATAAGCATTGTCACAGCTTCTTTGAAGATAGGTAAAAGGTCATAATTCCGGCCAGAATCGTCGGGACGGAAAAGATCAGGAAGTTGTCCGCCATGGAGATCCCCATCCCGATCAGGACGCCTCCCACGGCCGGGCCGATCACCCCGCCCAGGCGGCCGATGCCGATGGCCCATCCAACCCCAGTGGTCCGGAAACGCGTAGGGTACAGGCGGGCAGCTACCGCGTAGAGGCCCACAAAGCCCCCTTGCAGGCCAAATCCGAGCAGTCCGAAAACGAGGAGCAAGATGTTTGAATCAAGGAAGATCCGAAACAGCGCCATGAGCAGGGCCGTGAAAATAAAGAAGACCCCGATGGTACGTTTGAGCCCGAATCGCGAGGAAAAATAGCCTTGCGTTATGATCCCGAAAAAGGCCCCGCTGTTGAATACCGTACCGGCGTATATGGCCAGCGACATGGACATGCCCGTATTGGTGGCCAGTTTAGGGATCCAGCTGGTGAGGAAATACAAACACCCGAAGGCCAGGAACAATGCGATCCACAATTTTATGGTCGGCATCCGATATTCCTCTTCCATCAATCCCCGGACGGGAATTCCCTTTTGTTTGGATTCAGCGGCGGGAAGCTCGGTCATAACAGGCCGTTTCATTCGTTCCAGGATGCGGTTTACCTTCTCCAACGCCCCCTCGGGCTGCCGCTTATAATAGAATTCCAGGGATTCGGACAGGAAAAACCAGATGAGGGGAACCGTTACGAAGGAAGCGAGTCCTGCCAGCTGGAACATCCGGGGCCACCCCAGTTCGGGTACCACTTCGGCGGCAACCAGTCCCGAGAGGACGGCGCCTACCGGATAGCCTGAAATCACGAAACTGATCCAGAAATTGGAGGTCTTAAGGGGCGTGTATTCGGCAGTGAGGGCCGCCGTACTGGCCAGCATGCTGCCAATGCCCACCCCGCTGATCAGGCGCAGCAGGATCAATTGGAGGACGCTTTGCGAGTAGGCGGTCAGGAAGATGCTGACGCCCATCATCAAAGCGCTCAACAAGATCATTTTTTTACGGCCGATGGTATCGGCAAACGGCGCCACAAACAGGGCACCCAGGGTCATCCCGGCCAGCCCTGCGCTGAAAACCACCCCCAGGGCCTCCGGGCTTACGCTCCAGGATTCGGCAATGGCCGGCGCACAGTAGGAAATGACCAGCACGTCCATCCCGTCCAGGATGTTCATCAGGAAACAAACCAGGATCGTACTGTATTGGAGCCGGGAGATGGGTCCGGTAATTACTGCGTATTTATCATTCGGTTCGGCCATAATATTATCTTTTGTATTCCAGGACGGATGCCGGAAGCTCTTTATTGTATAGCAAGGCTACCCGCTCGGCCCGGTTTGCAAGCACGGCCCGCTGGTTTACAGACCCTTTATCAGTTACTTCTCCTTTGTCGCCATCCAATTCAAAATCCGCGAGGACAGCCCGGCGGATCAGGGTGGAACTGCCCGTACTCTCCCGCCCCATCTTATTGATGGCCTCCTGCAAGGCTTTCTGGACCTGGGGGTGGTGTACGACCGCTTCCAGGTCCGAGGCATCCGGTAACCCGGCCAGTTTCCTGCAAAAATCCAGGTTGGGTATCCCTATGGCGGTGATATAGGAGCGATCATGCCCGGCGATCACTGCATCGCGTATCAAGCCGTGCCCGGCCTCAACAAAGCGGGCTTTCAGCAGGCCTACCCGTACCCAGGTGCCTGTGTCCAGCTTAAAGTCCTCCGAGATACGGCCGTCGAAGACCATGCCCCGGTTGGCGTCCCCCGGATCGATCATCCGGAGCGCATCCCCCGTGCAATAATAGCCCTCTTCGTCAAAGGCCTGTTGCGTGGCTTCAGGATTCCGCCAATAGCCCGGGGTGATGTTGCCGCCCCGGAAGCGGACCTCGTATTTATCTCCGTCCGGGACCAATTTTACGTCGAGTCCGGGAACCGGTACGCCGAGGCGGCCGGCGGCCGAACCCAATTCGGTATTGAAGAGCGCCGAAGGGCTCGCTTCGGTCATGCCCAGGCCGGTAGCGATCAGCAGGCGCTTACCCGTGGTTTCATAGGCCAGCTGCTCCAGGCCGTCCCATACCTGGGGCGACATGCTTGCGCCGGCGTAGAAGAACATCTGTAGCCGGCTGAAAAAGAAATTCCGGAGCGCATCGTCTTCCGCCAGGATCGGGATCAGCTGCTCAAAGCCTTTGGGCACGTTAAAGTAGACTGTGGGCGCAATGTCTCGTAAATTCCGGACCGTGGCCTGAATGCCATTCGGGGTTGGATTTCCCTCGTCGATATAGAGGGATCCCCCGTTGAACAAGGTTAACCCGAAATTGTGGTTTCCACCGAAAGTGTGGTTCCAGGGCAGCCAGTCGATCAGTACCAGGCCGCCGTCCTTCATAAAAGGAAAGGTCTGGGTAATCTGCCGCCAGTTGGTGGTGATGTTCCCATGGGTATTGATCACGCCCTTGGGCCATCCGGTGGATCCCGAGGTAAAAAGCACCTTGGCCACGTTCTCCGGGCCAATGCTCTGATGCGCCAGCCTGACCTCCGCCGAAACGGGGGTCTCCAAAAGTTTCCGGAAGGGTATATGGCCGGATTCGGCATCTTCCACGGCAACTACCTGCACATCTCCGGCCACCGCTTCAAGTGCCGGGAGGTACGGACTGCCCTGCTGGACAAAAAACAGTCCGGGACTCAGCAACTCGATGCAATGCCTGAGTTTTACGTAATCGGTGGAGCGCAGGGAATAGGCCGGGCTGAGGGGGGCGTACGGGATCCCCACATGCATGGCCGCCAGCGCCAGCAGACCGTGTTCGATACTGTTCCCGGATAATATGGCAATGGGATGTTCGGCATCTGCCGGGCTTTTGAGCAGGTAGGATGCCAGGGATTGCACCTGTTCCCAGGCCTGGGCATAGCTGCACTCCTGCCACTGGCCCGCGGTGTTGCGCTGCCCGAGGAAGATACGATCCGGCGTCTGCTCCGCCCAGAATTGCAACCGTTCCGTAGTTCGGCAGGGTCCGGGTTCCAGTTCGGCGGCGGACTTCAACAGAATAGTCCCATCGGCCCGTCGCCGCATCCCGATATCCGGGGGCAGGGTAGGTACCTTTAGGAAAGGCGTTGATTTCAGGTCTTTCACCATGGGGTTATTCTTGTTCTCCTACCTTTCGCGCCCGGCCTTCCAGGAAATCCCGCAACCTTTTTTTCGCTTCCGGAGCGCTCTGGGCAATAGCTGCCGCCAGCGATTCCATGACCAGGCCAACGTCCTGTCCGGCATCGGCGATCCGGGGCAATATGGTGGTGAGCGACAAATTCGTCATGGGCGCATTGCCGGCGATCTTGGCCGCCAGGCCGCTTGCTGTCTCTAATCCCTTCCCCGGTGCACATACGTATTGGGAAAAGCCCAGTGGATATCCTTCCTCGGCCTTGTAAACCCGGCCGGTAAGCATCATGTCGGTCATGCGGGCCACGCCGATAAGCCGGGGGATGCGCACGGAGCCTCCGCCGCCGACGAAAATGCCTCGGGAACCTTCCGGCAGCGCGTAGAACGTCGATTCCTCAGCCACCCGGATATGGGCGGCTGCGGCCAATTCCAGGCCGCCGCCCACGCAAGCGCCGTGAAGGACTGCTATGACGGGGGCAGGACTATACTGGATGCGGTCCAGCACCGCATGCCACATCCGGGAGTGCAACATGCCTTCCTGTACGTCGCGCTCTTCCAGCTCGGAAAGGTCGAGGCCTGCGCTAAAATGTTCTCCTTTGCCATGGAGGACAACGCATTTTACGCCTTCCGGCAGCTGGGCAAACACCCGATCCAATTCCAGGATACAGGCGTCATTCAGGGCGTTCCGCTTCCCGGGCCGGTTGAGGGCCACAAAGAGGGTTTCGCCTTTCTGTTCGGTAGTGAGGGTCTTAGACATAGATTTTATGGATACGTTTATCGGGGGGCCATCCGGATGGCGCCGTCCAGGCGGATCACCTCCCCGTTCAGCATTTGATTTTCAAGGATGTGCCGCACCAGGGCTGCAAATTCGTCCGGACGTCCCAAGCGCGGCGGAAATGGCACTTGCTCTCCCAGCGATGCCCGGATCTCGTCCGTAAGATTCTGTAACATCGGGGTCTCAAAGATGCCGGGGGCTATGGTCATCACCCTTATCCCGAATCGGGAGAGCTCGCGCGCGATGGGCAGGGTCATGGAAACGATCCCGCCCTTTGAGGCGGCGTAGGCCGCCTGGCCGATCTGCCCTTCGTAGGCGGCAACGGAGGCGGTATTGATCAGTACGCCCCGTTCCCCTCCTTCGCCGGGGTCGTTATGTTGTATTTTTTCCGCGCAGAGCCGGATCATATTAAAGGTGCCGATCAGGTTGATGCGCACTACGTCTTCAAAAGACTGAAGCCTGTGGATCCCTTCCCTGCCCAGGACGCGTTCTGCCGGCCCTACCCCGGCGCAGTTCACCATCCCATGGATGGCACCGAAGCGTTCCAGTGCACGGTCAATAGCTGCACGAACGCTGGTTTCATCCGTGACATCCGTAGCCGCGAAAAGGGCATTCTTGCCCAGGTCGGCTTCCGACTTCTTGCCGGCTTCCGGGTTCCGGTCGGC
>JBNKHB010000203.1:0-4713 GCA_050290125.1 Robiginitalea sp. | reverse complement strand
CAAAAGATGCCATTTCTACTACAGCCTGTTCGTACACATTTCAAAAGGTTATTTCGCTCCGTCAGAAGAATTTTTGCTGGTCACCAACCAATTTTCCAGAGTTACGTTGTGAAAATGTTCTTGGATTGACTCGTTATTATACCTCTTCAGGCTATGCACAACCGAACGCCGCGACAGGTTATGACACCTTTAACAGGTCGTTAATAAAACTGTGGAAAAGCTCTTTTGGAGACTTCGATTTTTTACCGAACAAAATTTAAACTTTACATAGGTTTTAAATCACCCGTTCATATTTCTCCTTTTAAATGTTCTTTTCAGAGCACATCTGGAACGGAATTTTGTTCGGCGTATGATAAAAAAATAGAAGCATAAATTACTGATTACTAAGCATTTAAAAATTAATAACCATGACGGTCACCCAAATTATCAAGCGCGACTACAGCACAGCGCCTTTTGAGCAGGAAAAAATCACGAATGCCGTTGAGAAAGCGATGGAGGCAGTGGGCGAGGGGACCAGGAATGACGCGGAGGTGATCTCCATGCGGGTTTACGAGGAGCTCCTGAACAGGACGGAACTGGATCCGGATTACACCCCGAACGTGGAACAGGTACAGGATATCGTTGAGGACAAACTCATGGACAGTGCCTTTCACAATGTCGCCAAAGCATACATCCTCTACCGGAATGAGCAGGCTCGCAAACGCCAGTCCAATGTGTTTGAGAAGCGCATCAACCTGAAGCCCTACGAATATCCGCAGCTCAATGACTATGTGGATGCGATCCGCCACTCTTACTGGATCCATACCGAATTCAACTTTACCAGCGACATCCAGGATTTTAAGACCCGCCTGAACGACGTGGAGCGCAGCGCCATCAAGAACACCATGCTGGCGATCTCCCAGATCGAGGTAGCGGTTAAGACATTTTGGGGTGACCTCTACCACCGGATGCCCAAGCCGGAGATCGGGGCCGTCGGCGCCACTTTTGCGGAAAGCGAGGTGCGCCACCACGACGCCTATTCGCACTTGTTGGAGATCCTCGGGTTAAACCCGGAGTTCAAGGACCTGAAAAAGAAGCCCGTCATCATGAAACGGGTCCACTACCTGGAAACCGCCCTGAAGAACGCCAAGAGCGACAATGACCAGGAGTACGCAGAGGCTATCCTGCTCTTCTCCCTCTTTATCGAGCACGTATCCCTGTTCTCGCAGTTCCTGATCATCATGGCCTTCAATAAATACAAGAACCTGTTGAAAGGCATCTCCAACGCCGTGGAGGCCACTTCCAAGGAAGAGCAGATCCACGGGGACTTTGGGATTGACCTGATCAAGATCATCCAAAAGGAGAACCCGGACTGGTTCAACGCCGAATACCACACCAGGATCCAGAACGTATGCCGCGAGGCCTTTGAGGCCGAAAGCCATGTGGTGGACTGGATCTTCGAAGCCGGGGAACTGGACTTCCTGTCCAAGGCCGTGATTAACGAATTCATTAAAAACCGCTTTAACAAATCCCTCGAAAGCATCGGCATCCCTGCCATTTTTGAGGTGAACGAGGAGCTCCTGAACCAAACCGAGTGGTTCGATGACGAGATCATCGGGACCAAACACGGGGATTTCTTTGTTAAGCGGTCCATTAACTATAGCAAGAGAACACAAAGTATAACCAGCGACGACTTATTCTAAACCATGCACGAGAACACACCCACCGACCAACTCAAGGAAACAAAAGCAACGGATGCGGACAATCTGATCCAGGCCCGCAAAGAAACCCTGCAGGATGCCAAGGCCACGACCGGCGAGCCCGAATTCAAATGGCTCACCGAAAACAGCCGCAAATTCCTGGCTTCGGGGTATCTAGCCGACGGCGTAACTGCGGAACAACGCATCCGTGAAATTGCCGACCGGGCCGAGGAGTTGCTTCAAATCCCCGGATTTTCGGATAAGTTCTACCGCTATATGGGAGAGGGGTACTTTTCGCTGGCCTCTCCGGTCTGGTCCAACTTCGGGAAGCGGCGTGGCCTGCCGATCAGTTGTTTCGGCTCCCACATCAGCGACGATATGGGGAACATCCTCTATACACAATCGGAGGTGGGCATGATGTCCAAGCTGGGCGGAGGGACTTCCGGTTTCTTCGGCAAGATCCGCCACCGGGGGGCTCCTGTTAAGAATAATGGTTATGCGTCGGGAGCTGTGCACATCATGCAGCTTTTTGACAAAATGGTGGACGTGGTTAGCCAGGGTTCCGTGCGCAGGGGGCGGTTTTCACCCTACCTGCCGGTGGAGCATAACGACATCCACGAATTCCTGGAAGTGGGCACCGAAGGGAATACCATCCAGCAACTCACCCACGGGGTAACCGTTACCGATCAGTGGATGGAAGAGATGATCGCCGGCGACGAGGACAAGCGCGCCATCTGGGCCAAGATCCTGCAGCGCCGCGGCGAAATGGGCTATCCCTATATCTTCTTCAGGGACCACGCCAATAACGGGGCTGCCGATGTATACCGCGACAAGAACCTTCCCATCCATGCCAGTAACCTGTGCACCGAGATCATGCTGCCGTCCAGCGAGAACTGGTCGTTTGTCTGCGTGCTCTCCTCCATCAACGTGCTGCACTACGACAAGTGGAAGGATACGGACGCCGTAGAAACCATGGTTCATTTCCTGGACGCGGTCCTGAGCGAGTTCATCGAGAAGCTGGAGAGCTTCCGGGATTCCGACGACCGGGAGGACCGCCAAACCTTTATGTTCATGGAGCGGGCCTACAACTTTGCCCGCGAGAACCGCGCGCTGGGGCTGGGCGTACTGGGTTGGCATTCCTTACTGCAGAGCAAGATGCTGCCCTTTGACAGCCAGGATGCCTACGACCTGAACAGCGAGATCTTCCGCGAAATCCGGGAGCGCTCCTACAAGGCTTCCGAATCCCTGGCCGAGCGTTTCGGGGAACCGGAAGTACTCAAGGGATACGGCCGTCGGAATGCCACGCTTAATGCCATAGCGCCGACGACCTCATCGGCCTTTATCCTGGGGCAGGTGTCGCAGGGGATCGAGCCGATCTGGTCCAATATTTACGTGAAGGATATTGCCAAGATCAAGACCACGATCAAGAATCCGTTCCTGGAGGATTTATTGGAGGAAAAGGGGCAGAATACTACGGAAGTATGGCGGAGCATCCGCGACCACGACGGTTCGGTGCAGCACCTGGACTTCCTCACCGAGCATGAGAAAGACGTGTTCCGGACCTATGCCGAGATCGACCAGCTGGCGATCATCTATCAGGCGGCCAACCGCCAGAACCACATCGATCAGGGGCAGTCGATCAACATCCTGGTGCATCCCGACATGCCGGTCAAGGATATCAACAAGATCCATATTACAGCCTGGAAACTGGGGCTTAAATCGCTGTACTACCAACACAGCATGAATGCCGCTCAGAAGTTCCGTCAGAAGAAAGAGTGCGCCAGCTGCGAAGCATAGCACTCATGGTTTGCAAGTAAGAAACCGGATCCGCGAGGATCCGGTTTTTTTATTGCGTTACAGCAGGCCAAGCAAAGCCATCCCCAGCAGGTACTGGAAACAGGCGAACACCATCAGCCATTTGATGAAGCTGTTGGCCCGTTCGAATTGTTTGCTCATTTCTTTTTCGGTCTGCGGGCTGATTTCATACGTCTTAGCCATTTCCATAACGGTTATATTTATGATGATTTGGTAGCTATAGAACAATCAGGGTCAGAAAATTCCTGAAAAAAATTTGATTTTATCGGCATTTCGGGTCACTTAAACGATAAATAGATGGCCTGGTTATCAGAATGTTGTATTGCCAAAATGAATGGGTAGAATCCATGTTTAAAACAACCGAAATCCGCTGGTTTTTTGCCGGGCCCGAACCCGGTTGGATGTCGCAGCTGGAAGCACTGGCCGGCCGGCCGCTCGTTGCCCGGAAGCGGATCGACTATTACATACCCCTGCCCGGCCGGGAAACGATCGGGATCAAGCTGCGCGAAGGCCGACTGGAGGTCAAATACCGCCTGGGGTTACCCGAAGCCGTAAATCTCGGGCCCCGGACGGGGGGATTTTACGAACACTGGGTGAAGCGGGGGTTTCCCTTGGGCGATGCCGCTGCAGGGGTACCCGGTGACGTGAATGCCGGAGATAAACCCGTTGACGAGCGGGAGTGGATCCCTGTGGAAAAGGAGCGTTTTGGGTTGCTGATTTGCCGTGAGCAGGGACAGTGGGCCATGCACCCGATCGGGACCCCGGTTTCGGGAGGCATCCAGATTGAATATACCCGTCTGGACATCGGCGGGAAGCGATTTTTCACATTGGGTTTTGAGTGGCCCGCGGAGTCAGGCCCGGAACTTCCGGACCCGGCTTTGGAGCTGCTGCTGGGCGGCGCTACGTTGCAAGCTGCGGATTCGATGGGCTACCCGCAATTTTTTTGCCTGCGATCCGGGGTGTATGGGGTTAAATAAGTACTTTACCCGGCCAACCCGATAGCCCTTCGGTAATGAAACGATCTTTATTTATAGCTGGCATTTTGCTGGCGGCGCTATCATCGGTACTACTGGGCGGTTGCCGCGCCTTCCTTCCCAAAGCGGATGCGGAACCCATCGCCGGAGATACCGCCAGTGAAGCGGATGTTTATGTGTTCGATTCTTTTGACGGCACTCAGATCGCCTACCGCGATGAGGGGGACGGTTTTCCCGTGGTCCTC
>JBNKHB010000202.1:0-4822 GCA_050290125.1 Robiginitalea sp. | reverse complement strand
TTCTGGGAACTCCTGGACATCCTGCTCAATACCTTGCTCTTCGTGCTGATCGGCATGGAAATGCTGGTGCTGGAATTCCGTACGGAATACCTGTTGGCCGGGCTCATTATGATCCCGGTGGCCCTGCTGTGCAGGCACCTATCCCTGTTCCTGCCGGTAAAGCTCTTTGAACGGCGCCTGGATTTTGTGGCCCACACCCACCTGGTAATGACCTGGGGAGGCCTGCGCGGTGCAATCTCCATCGCCCTGGCCCTGGGCCTTACGGACGAAATGTACCGGGAGCTCTTCCTGGTGATCACCTACCTGGTGGTGATCTTTTCCATCATCGTACAGGGGCTTAGTGTGGAATACCTGGTGGCCCGCCTCAGGAAGTGGTGGGGGTAACTCCTTATTGGCTATATTAGGTAGCCGGAATTGCATTCGCAACGGCGCAGCATCCTAACTAGTCAACATGAAACCAACCGCCTTACTCCCCGCTTTTTGCTTCCTCCTGTCCCTGATCCAACTCAGTGGGCAATCCAGTGCCGACTCCAACCGTACGGACCTGAGTAGCACCTGGCCAGCCCAATGGATCACACATCCGGAAGACGACGGGAAGGCGTTCGGGGTTTACCATTTTAAAAAATCGATTACCCTCCCGGCAAAACCCGGGGAATTCAGGGTTCATGTTTCGGCCGACAACCGGTATAAGCTGTACGTCAACGGGCAATACATCACCTACGGCCCCGCGCGTGGCGACCAACTGAACTGGCGGTACGAAACCCTTGACCTGGCACCGTACCTAAAGGCAGGCGAGAATGTGCTGGCAGCTGTGGTATGGAACTTTGCGGAACACCGGCCGGTGGCCCAGCACAGTACGCATACCGGTTTTATCCTGCAGGGCGACTCTGCCGCGGAACGACTGGCCGATACGGACAGTACCTGGTCGGTGGCCGCCAGCCAGGCCTATGCGCCGATCCCCGTACGCCTGAACGCCTACTACGTTGTGGGTCCAGGAGAGGACTTCAGTGCTGCCACCCACCCATGGGGCTGGGAAAACGGCGCGGACAGCGGTGCCGCTTACGTCAATGCCCGCGAGCTTGAGGCCGGCCGGCCTACAGGCAGCCTGGCCAACTGGGGAGGACGCCCCCTGCATGTGATGGTACCCAGGACCATCCCGCTCATGGAGGAGACCGATCAGGCGTTCAAGGCCGTGCGCCGCTCCGAACCTGACGGCCTGGTCAGTAATCAGTACAATGGCACACAACCGCTAACCATCGCAGCCGGGCAAAAGGCTAGCCTGCTCTTGGACCAGGGCCACCTGACCAATGCTTATCCGGTGCTGGAATTCAGCGGAGGGACCGGTAGCGAGATCAAGATCACCTATGCGGAAAGCCTGTACCACTCAGACGGTTCCAAGGGGAACCGCAACGAAGTGGAGGGTAAGGAGATCAAGGGGAATACCGATATCATTCGGCCGGACGGAGGCGCTAACCGTAGCTACGAAACCCTTTGGTGGCGAACCTTCCGCTACGTTCAGATAGAAGTGACCACGGGCGCCGAGCCCCTGGTGCTTGAAGGTTTCAGGTCTCGATTTACGGGCTATCCGCTGGAGGTAAACGCGCAATTCCAGGCAGACCGCAACTTGCTGGACCAGATCTGGGAGGTGGGATGGCGCACCCAACGCCTTTGTGCCGTGGAAAACTATTTTGACTGCCCTTATTACGAACAGCTCCAGTATGCCGGGGATACGCGCATCCAGTGCCTGGTATCCGCCTATGTGTCAGGGGACCTGAGGCTGTTTCGCAATGCCCTGGAATCGTACCGGGATTCCCGCCTGCCCTTCGGGCTTACCCAAAGCCGCTACCCGAGCTACGACCCGCAGGTGATCCCCACTTTTTCGCTGGTCTGGATCACCATGGTGCACGACTACTGGATGCTGAGCGAGGATACCGAAACGGTGCAGCTGATGCTCCCGGGTATCCTGGACGTGTTGGCCTGGTACGAGCGGCATATGGAGGAAAACGACCTGCTGGGGCCCATGGAATGGTGGGGTTTTGTGGACTGGATCTACGAGGAAGGCTGGGCACACGGGGTGCCTCCGGGGGCCGAGGACGGACAGTCCGCCCTGATCAGCCTGCAACTGGCCTATACGCTGAACAAGGCCTCCGAACTCCTGGATGCCTTCGGGTATGGGGCTGAGGCAGGGCGTTACACCGATTTAAAGGACCGGATCAACGCGGCGGTACGGGAACATTGTATGGTACCGAAGCGCGGGCTCCTGGCAGACACCCCGAACAAGACGTATTTCAGCCAGCATACGAACGCCCTGGCCATCCTGAGCGGGGCAGTATCCGAGAAAGAGGCAGGCGACTGGATGCAGCGGCTGCTGGACGAGCCGGATATCCGCCGAACTACCTTCTACTTCAGTTTTTACTTGTTTGAAGCCCTGCAGCAGGCTGGCCTGGCAGACAGTTACCTGGACCGGCTGGAACCCTGGGAGGATATGCTGCAGCGTGGGCTCACCACCTTTGCGGAACGCCCGGAACCCACGCGCTCGGATTGCCATGCCTGGAGCGCCTCGCCCTTGTATCACTTTCTGTCGTTGGTTTGCGGGATCCAGCCGGCTGCCCCGGGTTTTGAGCAGGTGACCATCGCCCCCAACCTCAACGGATTGCCTGGCGTCAGCGGCAGCATACCGCATCCCAAAGGCGAGCTCTCGGTAGACCTTCGGACTTCCGGAACCAACAGGATCAACGGCACCATTACATTACCGCAGGGCGTTACCGGCACCTTCCGCTGGCAGGGGCAAGCCCTTGCCCTGGTACCGGGAGAAAACGCTATTCGCCTATAAACCAAAAAAGGCCCGGTTGCCCGAGCCTTCGGAAAATCATACGTAATCTTTAAACAAGCGCGGTTGAACCCGGCATCGGGATCGGGTACCGACCGTTGGCATCCGGCATCGTCGGAGGCTGGCTCTCCCAGGTAAGGGAGGGCGGCATCAGCACTTCCTGTGAGTTCAGCGCGGCTTCCCGGGTAATGACCTGTCCGGTGTAGGTAGCCATCCGGCCCATGATGGCCGTAAGCGTACTGTGCGCGCCGATGGGGGCGTCGTTGATCTGCCCGCCGGCCCGGATGGAGGCGAACAAGCGGTTGTGTTCTTCCTGGTAGGGGTTGTGCCCTTCCGGATTGCTGATGGTGGCCGTTTCATTGCCCTGCAGATCCAGGAGCCGCGCCACCCCGGCATCGTTGGTCTCTACCGAACCAGCAGTCCCCTGGAAGCACTCCCCTACTTTGTACATGGTATTGGGTTGATGCCGGCACTGGCTGGCAACTACGGCCCCACCCGGATAGGTGAATTCCACAAAATGGTGGTCGTAGATCTCCCCATGGTCCTTGCCGGTACGCACCAGGCGGCCGCCCATTCCCTGGGCAGTCTCCGGGTATTCCCCAATAAACCAATTGGCTACGTCTATGTTGTGGATGTGCTGTTCCAGGATGTGGTCGCCGCAAACCCAGTTAAAGTAGTACCAGTTGCGCATCTGGTATTCCAGTTCGCTCTGCTCCGGGGTGCGTTCCCGTACCCAGACACCGCCGCTGTTCCAATATACCTGGCCGGAGCGGATCTGCCCGATCGCGCCCGTGCGGATCTTCTCCAGGGTTTGCAGGTAGTTCACCTGATAGCGCCGCTGCAGGCCCACCACCACGTTTAATTTCTTTTCATCGGCCAGGCGGGCGGTTTCCAACACCTGGCGGATACCTGGGGCGTCCGTAGCCACCGGTTTCTCCATAAAGACGTGTTTGTCGTTCTCGATGGCGTATTTAAAGTGATAGGGCCGGAAGCCGGGAGGAGTGGTCAGGATCACCACATCGGCCATATCGATGGCCTTCTGGTAGCCGTCAAAGCCCACGAACTTGGCACTATCCTCCACATTCATTTTCCCGCTGTCCGCATAGCGCTCCATCAGGTTGCCGAAACTCGACTCCAGCCGGTCCGCAAACAGATCCGCCATGGCCACCAGTTCCACGTTGTCGTCGGCCTGCAGGGCCTGATTGGCAGCGCCGGTGCCGCGGCCACCGCAGCCTACCAGGGCGATCTTCAGTTTCTTGTCGGTGAACACCCGCCCCATGGCCTGTAGGTCCAGGTTGGGTAACATCATGCCGGAAGCGGCCAGGGCCGAGGTCTTGATAAAGGTGCGGCGGGGCGTCCCGTCTGCTTTTACATCTTTCATTTTTGTTGTGTTTAGAAGTTTGTTTATTCGGTATCCCAATATTGGGTAAAGGTCTCTTCTGGCGGCGGATCAACCGGCCTTACGATCCGGAAGCCCGCAAAGGGGGCGTCGGTGAACCACCATTTGCTCCGGGGGAACTGTGGGTCGCGGTCTTTCCAGACCGGCTTGGAGATCAGGCGCGCGGCGCTCCGCAAGGCCTCCGCCTCGGCCTTGTACGTCCCGCCCCTGAGTACACCCGGATATTCCTTAGTAGGGCGGACGTAGACCGAGTCGCCCTGCGGGTAGCCGGCCGGGTCGTAGCCGTCAAGGGTCCACTCAGCCACATTGCCGTAGATGTCGTACAGCCCCCAGGGATTGGGCTTCTTTTGCCCTACCTGATGGTATTTCCCGTCGCTGTTGCCCGCATGCCAGGCATAGGCCTCCAGGGAGTCCGGATTATTGCCGAAGAAATAGGCGGAATCGCTGCCGGCCCGTGCCGCGTATTCCCATTCCGCTTCCGTAGGCAACCGGTAAAAGTGTCCCGTTTTGGCGGAGAGCCACTGGCAAAAACGAGCCGCTGCCTTGCGGGTAACATTTCCCACCGGCAATCCCGGTCCGGTCCCCATTCCAAG
>JBNKHB010000201.1:0-4852 GCA_050290125.1 Robiginitalea sp. | reverse complement strand
CTCCGGAGCCAAGTACGGAAACCCCCGCAATAGCCGAGTGGACCCGGGATTGTTGCCAGTGCCGCCAAACCTCCTGGTTTTGCTGCAACAGGTTCATGGCCTCCGGCCTGGTGATGCGCTGGTTGTCCACATAGAACTGGTAATCGAACAATCCGGGGTACATGGTGAGTTCCTGCGCAGATGCGGATTTAATGGTCAACAACATAAAGACGGGGAGGGCCAAACGAATTATGATTTTCATAGGATCTGAACTGAGGAATTTGGTAGAATGAATCAATGGTTTTGTGGCAGGAATATAGGATTTTCCCCACATTACCTGGGCATCTTATCGGAACTATTTAAACAGGGATCTAAAAGAAGACAGGGACGACCTAGCCGAGGGTCGGCACCCGGTCCAGCGCCGTCCAGAAATCCGCCTCCGCCTGTTCGTCCTCCAGGAAGTCCGGCAGGTTTACCAGGATGTAGGCAGGCTGGTCGTCGGTGCACTCTTTCACCTCGTAACGCTCCTGCAAAAAGCCCAGCAAGTCGGAAAAATGATAGACCGAAGTTCCCCGGTCCACATGGGTCACCGAGATGTAATGCGCATACGGAAAGATCACGGGCGTGGTCCACCCGGGGTTGCCCCAGGGGGCCACGGCCACGCCGCGTCCGTGTTGTTCGTAGATCACAAATTTGCTGAAGTACGCACCCTGGTGCGCATCGCGCAGTGCCGCTTCGGAATCCAGGAATAATTCGTGATAGTTGTAGGGCAGGGTAAGGTTCTCGCTCATAGGTAAAGGTTTAGGATCTGCTATGAGAACGATACCCTTCCGGAAATTATTTCAAGTTTTTCGACCAGTTGCACGCTTTTGGGAAGTAATTGGCCGCCACCAACAAAAAAGGGCGCCGAATGGCACCCTCTTGGACTGGGAACTCCTTCCCGGGTAAACTTTTTAAACCGGGCGGAACAGCCAACCGCCCGGTCCAAAGCGGGCCAACGCGTCAGTGCCCGCTGGTATCCGCCGTTTCCTGAGCGGCCTGAACCCGCCGCTCATTCTCAGTGTAGAACTGATTCTGGGCTTCCAGGAAGCTCATATAAGACTGCCCCAGGGCGTAATCGATGTTATCCCCGTATAACACCACGATACCTTCCAGCGGTTCCGGATACGGATTATAGAAGACGTGCTTCATGTAGGGAGGGACAAAGAGGCTCATGCCGGCTTCGAGCTCCAGCTCCTGGTCCCCCACCTCGGCCTTGCCGCGGCCCTTGGTGATGATGATCAGGTTGGGCACCTGGCCCCTGTCCAGCCCGCGCTCCGTATTGGCGGCCTCTTCCTGCCCCAGGGTGAACCAGCCGATGCGCTTGTCCTTCATGGTGCACAACGACACCATCTGCGCCCCGTGGCTGGGCAAAGAGCTGCTGCGCTCAAACCTTGTGACCTCCACGGGGTCGCGCTTCCAGAAATGTTCCATGATCAGGTACGACAGGGCAATATCTCCGTGCGAGGAGTGAAAGCCTTCCATGTCTTCCTGGTCAAAGGCAACGTAGTCGGCACTCGTGGAGCGGGCGGCGGCCGTACTGGCCGTCAATTCCCCGGTATAGATCTGCTCCAGGATCTTGCGGTCGTCAAAGCGAAAAAACCAGGTAGGCGTCTGCGGGGCGCCCGACTCGAGGGTTACCTCGTTCGGCCCGTACTCGTGGAAGGTGTATTGTTTTTGCTTGCCCACCCGGTAGGGCTTCTCGGCCCGGCGCACGCTTACCTGCCACCAGTCCTCCCCCACCCGGATGCCGAAATCCGCGTCCATGGCCATGGGATCGTTACGGTAGCTCTCGGCGAATTGCTGCAGGATGGTTTCAGTGGACGGGAGTTCCGCCATGGAAGGTATTTCTTCGCTGGAGGCTGTCTCCTGCGCCGAAACGGAAAGGGCCAGGCCTCCGAAAATCAAGAGTGATAAAAAGGATCTGAATGATTGAAATCGTCTCATGTCTCTTTGTTTTAAGTTGAACAGATTTGCCCAAGAGACGAGGGAGTGTTACCGGCTGTTACCCGTCGTACCGGGCTTTGGGGCGAATGACGGCCATTTGGGGCGAATGGAAATTATTCGATGGCGGTAGCGGCCTGCAACTGCTCCAGGACGGTTTCGCGATAGCTGCGCGACACGCGGATGGCCTCCGATACATCCTTCAGGTACAGCAGCAGCGGATGGCCGCCGGAATAGGATTGCACCTGCCGCAGGTTAACCGCAAAGGAGCGGTGGCAGCGCAACAGGCCTTCCATGCCAGGCTGTTCCAGCAACTCGGACAGGGTAGTCCGCAATAGTTCCTTTCGAAGCTGGCCCTGGCGCAGGTAATGCAGGGCAACATAGTTATCCTGGGCCTGGGCAAATCGGAAGTCCGCTTCCGCCACAGAAAAGACCTCATTGGCGCCCTGTCCGGTAAAGCGCAGCAACCGGCCGGGCTCCGGGGCCGCGGTCCAGCTAACCTGCATTTGCTGCAGGCGCTGGCTGATGGTGCGGAACCGAAAGAAGAAGACACCGACCAGCGGGAACAGGAGGATGGAGCTTACATTGACTACAAAGGAGAGCGCGCTGCTCAGATGAAAATCGTGCCATTCCCCCAGCCAGTTGTAAAGCAGGAAATTCCCGAGCCCCAGCAACAGTATCAGGCCGACGCTCCAGAGCAGGATGCCTGGCAGGTCCGCTCTCCGGAGCAGCCTGGGCTTGAATACGAATTCCGCGACCACCATCAACAGCAGCGTCCAAACCATGAAATTGGCGATCTCCAGCAGGAATTCCACGGTATACTCGTGGTTGGGATTGTAGTTGCTCACCCCAAAAGGCAGGAAGGCCAACAGGAACAGGTACAGGAATACCGGTACTGCCAGGCATATGGCCCACTTGTAGGGCCTGGACAAATAGAAATCAAAGTTGGGTCTGCTCACCTGGGTTTCGTTACCGAAGAAAGGTAACTAATTTGCAAATGAAAAGTGGGCACATGAATGTTCATGGCCCACTTCTTTAGCTTCTGCCGCCACTGGTTATGGATTCCACGCCGCGGGTTTTGGATTTGGGATTTAAAGCTCCGAATGAGAATCTGAATCCCCGATTTGGGATTCGAATCCTTACCTCCGTCCGCGCCGCTGGTTCCTACCGCGGCTATTCTGTTTACGATTCTCAAAGAATTCCTGGCGCCGACGGTTCTTGTCCTTCTCGGCCTGCTTCCGCTCCTCGGCGTTCATCGGGCGTTCCGTTTGCGGAAAAGGGTTGTCGTTCACGCGCGGGATCTGCTGATCGATCAGCTTCTCGATATCGCGGATATAGACATTTTCTTCCGGCTCGCAAATGGAGATGGAAACCCCTTCCTCCCCGGCCCGGCCGGAACGGCCAATGCGGTGCACGTAGGTCTCCGCCTCGTTGGGGATGTCAAAGTTCACAACGTACTTGAGCTGGTCGATGTCGATGCCGCGGGCAGCGATATCGGTAGCCACCAGCACGCGGATGTCGCCGTCCTTAAAGCTTTGCAGCGCCTTCTGCCGCTGGTTCTGGCTCTTGTTGCCGTGGATGGCGGACGCCTTGATCCTGGCTTTGTTCAGGTTTCGGGTAATGCGGTCCGCCCCGTGCTTGGTGCGGGAAAAGAGCAGTACTTGGTCCATGTCGCGATCCTCCAGGATGTGGAGCAATAGCTGGTTCTTGTCGGCCTTGTTGGTCATGTACAGGTACTGCTGAATAGTCTCCGCAGTAGAGGAAACCGGGTCCACGGCCACCTTTACCGGCTGGTCCAGGATCTTGCGCGAAAGCGATACGATGCTCTCCGGCATGGTAGCCGAAAAAAACAGGGATTGCCGCTGCCGGGGCAGTTGGGCGATCAGTTTCTTGATATCGTGGATAAAGCCCATGTCCAGCATGCGGTCCGCCTCGTCCAGCACAAAATATTCGACGTCTCGCAGGGAAATATACCCCTGGTCCATCAGGTCCAGCAGCCGCCCGGGGGTGGCTACCAGGATGTCCACGCCGCGGCGCAGCGCTTCGGTCTGCCCGCCTTGCTTGACCCCGCCGAAAATAACGGTGTTGCGCAGGCCGGTGTACTTTCCATAAGCGGTAAGGCTCTCCCCGATCTGCAGGGCCAGCTCCCGTGTAGGGGTTACGATAAGCCCACGGATCTTGCGTGGGCCGCGCTCCCGGCGGTCGGCCGACAGCTGTTGCAGGATGGGCAGCGCAAAGGCCGCCGTCTTGCCGGTCCCCGTCTGGGCACTGGCCAGGATATCGCGGCCGTGCAGGGCCTGCGGTATGGCCTGCGCCTGAATGGGCGTGGGCCGGATATAGTTCTCATCTTTAAGCGCCTTGCGTAAAGGCGCAATTAATTCCAGGTCTTCAAATGTCATGTAAGTGGTGTAGTGATTCCAGTGAAGCGTGTAGATCCCGGAACCGTGTTATAGAATAGAAGCCGCAAAGGTAGCGAAGTACCAGCGTTCCTGCGCACGAATTGGGAATTATTTAAGGAGCCCGCCTAGTCAGGCCTGATCGTAAGGGCATCAAAGGATCTCGGCGCTGTGGTATTGACCGGATACATCAGCCTGGATTCTTCGTACAGCAAGCCATCGATCTCCACATTCGGATAATCCGTCAATAATTCTTCTGGAAGCACAAGGCCGGGAACCTGAAAATCCGGTGGGGTCTCAATGTACCACACGGTTCGCATCAGGGTACCATCGGCACCCGAACCTTCCATATAGGAATATTTATTGATAATGGTTTGATTATTCCATGTCTACCGAACACTATTTTTTGTTCATTGGTTTGATTTCTTGAGCGAATTGATTGATCATGGGGTCTGAGTGACAGGCATGGAATAACTCAATCCATGCTAGGAAAC